>JBFHKI010000181.1:0-4933 GCA_041595415.1 Pseudomonadales bacterium
AAGCTATGGCGAGGTGTTGAGCCACAAATCAAGGGCGTAATTGCTGAGCTAAGAGTTAATCTTTAGAAATGCAAAAAGCCGGGTTAAGCCTGTGCTCCGGCAATACAGGTATGTATGATTTACTCAAGTGTATGTATCAGTGATTAACTTGATAAATAGGAGTGTGTTTAATGCGTCGTCAAAGTAAAAAGTTTTTAACCATCATGGGTGCTGCAGCAGTTGTTGCCTGCGCAAACTTTGCCCAGGCGGATTGGGCAACCCTGGACCCGGATCAATCGTCCGTTACTTATGTCAGTACCAAGTTGAATGATATCTCCGAAATTCACAGTTTTGAGTCTTTGTCGGGCTCAATTTCCGATTCGGGCGAAGTAACAATTCTGATCGACGCTGCCAGCGTTAATTCCAATCTCGAGTTGCGAGATGAGCGCATGAGAGAGTTTCTCTACGCGGTTATGGATTATCCGACTATCGCAATAACTGCTTCGGTGGATCTGGATGAGCTGATGGACAGCGAGACACGTATGCAGTTGCCTGCGCAAGTGGATATCAAGGGCACCAAATTCAATGTAACCATTGACGCTTTTGTTTCCATTGGCAGTTCGGGTATGACGGTCAGCAGCGCCAAACCGGTTATTGTTTTTGCCTCACAGGCGGGATTGACTGATGGTGTGGCCAAGCTGTCCGAGCTGGCTGGCGGCATAGCGATAGGTGGATCGGTGCCGGTCAGCTTTTCCCTGAGTTTTGACTGGGATCTATAGTTGATCGAACATGGCGGGTTCTGGGTTCAGGAATCCGCCATATCCTCGATATATTGGTTTTTCAACTTGATGTAATTTTGCGGCGAGTAGCTCAAAAATTTCTTCTCCGGCTCGGATATCTCCCGCAGCGGTTTTGCCGGATTGCCAATATAGACATATCCTCCTTCCAGAGTTTTGCCCGGCGGCACTACGCTGCCTGCACCGATCATAGCGCCGGACTTAATGGTGACACCATCATTGATAATGGCACCTATACCGATAAGCACTCTGTCTTCGATAGTGCAACCGTGTAACACCGCTGAGTGTCCAATGGTGACATCCTCGCCAATCAGGGTTGGAAAACCCGCCGGGTTAAATTGTTGGCTGGCATGGGTGGTGTGAATCACCGCGTTGTCTTGCACGTTTGATCGGCTGCCGATTTTTATCCAGTGCATATCGCCACGAATAACGGCTCCAGGCCAGACAGAAACTTCATCGCCGAGTTCTACTTCGCCGATTACTGTGGCTGCTTCATCGATATAAACACCACTGCCCAGTTTGGGCAGAATACCTTTATAGGCGCGGACTTTGTTTGAGCTTGCAGATGCCTTCATATGAGATACTTCGTTTACTACAGAATCAATTTCCGAGATTAGCCGAGGCAGACAGAGTGAACAAGGGAAGATTTATTGCCGGGGCCGTTTGCCCACAGTGCAAAGAGGTCGACAAACTTAAGTTATATAAAGAAGCTGGAGGTGATATACGCGAATGCGTGCGCTGCGGCTATCGGGAGGTTCAGCGTTTCGACATACCCAAAGCCGAGCCGGTAACCCGGGTAAATAAAAGTCGATCTGAACGGGAAGTTGAAGAACGGCCCGTCCAGATCAAATTTGTGCCCTGAATAGAGCGTCGGACTTAGAAGCGGTAATTCAGGCCGATAGTCACAAGAGTGTCTGTGCCTTTGGTGCCAGTTGGGGCATCTGAATTTTGTTTGATCAGATAGCCAGCACGCAAGCCCAGAGCGTCGGAAATGGCCACACGAACACCGGCACTGGCTTCCGAATAACGGTTGCTGCTGCCCGATTCCGTAAAGTAGCTGACGTCGATATCTGTAGTTTCTGTCAGAACGCGCTCGTAAACCAGACTCAAGCTCACAACCGCTTCATTTTCTTCGCCGCCATTATTTTGCAGTTCGGATTGACGATAACCAACACCAACTTCGGCGTCAAAAGTCGCCGCTTCACTGTTGATTACGTGCCAGCCGCCACCCAGTTTGGCTGATGCCTGACTGTCATAGCCGCTAAATCGATCCGATTGATAGCGCAATGAACCAAAAGCGTAGTAGTCGGCGTTGATAGTGTAGTCACTTTGTCCTTTCAGGGTATAGGACTCGGCAGTGGTAACATCATCTTGACTGGAGCCGACCGCATCAAAGCCGACACTGTGCTTCCAGTCGCCATTTTCTTTGGATAGATCCAGAGCTGCTGCCAGAGCGCTGGTATTGGTATTGCCGTTGGCATTGCTGTAGGCAAGATCGCCATCGCCTGACCATTGGGACCATGCTGAGGATGTCATCAGGAGGACGCTTATTACGAGCGCGAATTTGCTGTTCATTTTTTTGCTCCGGTAAAAAAGGACGCCATTTAAACGGCTCGATCCTGTGGAATCAACCAGTGGACGAAGATTTATCACAGGGTTAATGACAGGCAGAGACTTCGGTCTGCACAATTTCTGTCTCCAGGTCACTGGGCTAACCCGTCCAGCGCAGGTTCATTTGTGGAGAAAATGTAGAGTTTCTCTTTTTTTGTCCTTAATCAGGATTGTTGGCTGGACAGGAATTTGTCGCTTTGGCTAAATAAAATTCCCAACCTAAGTAGTAGCGCGGCTTCCTGTCTCCCGACCGCTCGGCGCGCCAAACCGTTGAGAGTCTAAAATGAATCAAAAACTGAAAACATTGCTCCACTATGGGCTGCGGTTAGCTTTATTGTTGCCGTTGGTTTTTTTGGCGGGGTGTATATTCGAAAGCAATGACGAAGATGCTGTGTCGCAACCACTTGAGGTTGGTGGTGCCGGGGTAAAAGGACCCCTGGCCGGCGCGGAAGTCAATCTCTATCTGGCCGATCTAGGCCAGTCAGACCTGAAAGGTGAGCTACAGGGAACAGGCTCAACAGGTGAAGATGCCAGCATCCAGGACCTGGAAGTGCCCGGTGATATTTCCGGCCTGGTATTACTGGAGTTTGTGGTTGATGACGACACCACAGATATGACGACAGGCGCCGCTCCCATTTTTGACAGCCTGATTACCTTGGTGGATGCACAGCGTCTGGTTGAGGGAGATGACATTTACGCCTCTGTACTGACCACCATGGTAGTCAATCTTGCGGCGCTAAAAGCGGATGATGGCACACCCTATTCTGGCAATGAGGATGGCTCGATTTCTGAAGAAGAAATGCTTGCCGCCCTCGATGTTGCCCAGAACCAGGTTAAATCCACCCTGGGCTTCGGACTGGAAGCCGACACCGACATTTTTACTACGCCACCATTGCTTACAGATGACACAACAGACGCAGCAGTTCAGCAGAGCGTAGCGGCATATCGGCAGGCGATTGAAGCTGTGGCGGCTGTTGCCAACGAGATCGCTGAAGCGGGAGGTGGGTCCTCGGCCCAGGAGGCATTTGAAGCACTGACCCAGGACTTGAGTGATGGCGCCATTGATGGCCAGAGTGACGAGGGTGCCATTACGGCACTTGAGACAGTTACCACCTTGGCAGACATTGTGACCCAGGACGTAACCGATCTGGTAATTCCCGGAACCGATACTACCGTTGGCGATATTGAAACTGTGCTGGCCGAAGAAACGGAAGACACTGGAGCAACCAGTGAGTTGGACGAAACGGTTTCAGTAGATCCCGAGCCAGCCACAGTTGAAGTGGATTCCGATGCGGATGGGGTTGTCGATAGCGAGGACGCATTCCCGGATGACCCGGAAGAAGCAGTTGATACTGACGAGGATGGAGTTGGTGACAACGGCGATGCTTTTCCGGAGGATGCAACCGAAACCACGGATACTGATGGCGATGGCCTTGGTGATAACAGCGATCCCTTCCCAGTGGTTTCAGCTGACGATGATGAAGACAACGACGGCGTGCCGGATGACACAGATAACTGTGTGAGCGTGTACAACCCTGACCAGGCCAATGCGGACGGCGATGAAGCCGGTGATGCCTGTGATGGCCTGTCTTCGGCAATCTGGAATGAATTTAACTGGGATGAGGCGGCCTGGCAGCAATAAGCCAACACCTCATCTACTAAAAAAGAATTATTGGAGAATTAATATGAAAAGCTTTAACACACTTGTCCTTGCTACTGCTTTTGCTGCAGCCGCATCCACCGCCTTTGCTCAGACAGAAGTTCCCAACACCTTTGAGTCCGGTGAAGCTGCTTCCGCTTCTGAAGTGAATGCCAATTTCAGCGCACTTGTCAGTGCAATTGACGCCCTGGCTGATCGGGTAGCTGACCTGGAATCCGATGTCGATTCCCTCGATCCTACCGAAGTAACCCTGTCGGATCTGGTAGGAACCAACTACTGTATTTCCTCTTTCGGCAATATCGGTGCTGGAGGCGGTTCATGGGCGCGTATTGGCTCTTATGTCAGCTCACACAAGCTGGCTATTACCAGCACGACTACTGCTACCCTGACTACAGTTCAAGACGATGAATTTGAATTGGGCTGGGGTGTCGGTTATGACACGGACTACACACTGGATTCCGAGCTGGAGGAATACAGCCACGATGACGGCGGTTCAGTCACCATTAACAGCCTCACAAATGGGGTGTTGTCTCTCAGTGTTGGTGATTTTAACCTGAGCCCCAACGGTAATATGATTCTGGGAACCGAGTTTGATTTCGGCAGCGGTGAAGGAGAAGCCAATATTGTTGTCGGAATGCGCTGTTACTAATTCCGGACAGATTAAAGAAGGAGGCTGCGGCCTCCTTTTTTATTGGCTGTCGAAAATTCAGAGCTGGAAAGAGCTCTTTGGCTCAATATTTTAAATAGGCCGTCAATGGCAGGTTTTGTTCATAGAGTTTTATCAAGTCCTTGGTTATAATGCGCGGCGTTTTGTCGCGGCAGTGCTTTTTCGGTCTTGCTTGCACAGCGCTTTATCGATATCAGAATCTGCCCGCAGTTGGGGGGG
>JBFHKI010000182.1:0-4931 GCA_041595415.1 Pseudomonadales bacterium
AGGCGCTGCAGAAACTGACGGGGCCTTTTGCTGTTTTTCTGGCGCATCTGCTTCAAAAGCGGCATTCCCTTCCATGCCCACAGCATAGGGCCGAATAACTACAGTCTTCTCCAGATCGGCGTTATCGGGCTGCTCTGATACAAACCGCAGCTGATGCTGGCCAATGGTAATCAGATCACCTGGCCTAAGAAGATGCTTGGTGACTTTTTCACTGTTTACAAAAGTACCGTTTGTACTGTGAAGATCCTCCAGAAAAGCTTCACCGCCAATGCATAAAATGCGAGCATGCTTGCCACTTACGGCAAGATTATCCAGCTGGATATCGTTATCACTCTTACGGCCAATAGAGATAATCTCAGTATCGAGCTTTTGCTCAGAAACCAAAGTATTATTGAGCGTAATTAAAAGCTTAGCTTGCATTACAGCATTTCCCGTCGAGTACCCTATTTTTTGGCGGTAAACCAAAGCCCAATTCGCTGATACCAAGCCTGCTTGGTAACAAAGGGTTTCACTGGTCGCAAAAGTATAGCGGAAATATTGTCGTTGCCACCCATTTCGTTGGCCAACCGGATTAATTGGTCAGCAGTTTGCTTCAGGTCGGCTCCATAACGCAGCAAAATATCTTCGATTTGCCGGTCGTCAACCATGTCGTTTAAACCGTCTGAACAAAGCAAGTAGAGATCATCCAGCAAAGCCATATCTTCCTGTACTTCCGGTTCCACTTCAGCATCCACGCCCAGGGCTCGGGTTACCACATTTTTATTGGATGCCTCGCGAGCTTCTGCCTCTGTGTAATAACCCTTGCGAACCATTTCTCGAACCAGAGAGTGGTCCTCAGTCATCAACTCCAGTTTCCGATCCCGGAAACGATAGAGCCGCGAATCGCCCACGTGAGCAACAGAAATCATATTTTCATGCAGCATCACTACAACTATTGTTGTGCCCATACCCTGATACTGCGGTTTCTTTTGCGCAGCTGTGTGAATTACCCGATTAGCCTCGTGCACAGCTCTCTCAATCAATCCGCAGACTGGACCTGCACTTCTGAAATCCTTTACCGGTTCCAGAAGATCGGCCTCAAAATTCTCTCGAATGTGCTCCAGGACGGTATTCACACCCATGTCACTGGCAATCTCACCCGCTTGATATCCACCCATACCATCCGCCAAAACAGCTAAGCCCAGGCGTTTATCAAAACCCACAGCGTCTTCGTTATGGTCTCTTTTTTGTCCGGTATCTGTAAGACAGGCAATCTCGATATTATTGCTCAGGTCCATAGGCTATAAGCCCTTTTGTCTTTGTTGTATTTTTTTGATGGTCTGTTTAAGTGCCTGGGCCAAATCGGCCCCACTCTGGAATCTTTCCTCAACATTCTTGGCCAAGGCTTTTTCAAAAAACTCTTCAAACTCTTCCGGCAAGTTCGCGTTCATTTCTCTCACCCGGGGATGTGGCTCATTAGTGATCTTGTACATCAGTGTAGCCATGGATTCCGCCTGAAATGGCAGACTGCCCGTCAACAACTGGTAGAGCATAACCGCCAGAGAGAATAAATCTGACCTTCCATCGACTTTTTTACCGGCTAACTGCTCAGGCGACATATAACTTGGTGTCCCCAATACCATTCCGGTTTTTGTTTTACTTGAATCAGTGATACGAGCAATACCGAAGTCGGTGATTTTCAGTGCACCCGATTCGGGGTCGTACATTACATTTGCGGGCTTGATATCCCGGTGAACTACATTTTGAGAATGAGCATAGTGCAGTGCCGAAGCGCATTTCAGTGTGATTTCAATGGTTTTTCCCAAGGGCAGCAGGTTCTGCTTCCTGGTTGCGGGGGATAAATCTTCACCCTTCAGAAATTCCATAGCGATGTAGGCCAGGTCGTGTTCTTCACCGGCATCATAGATGGTGACTATATTGGGGTGATTCAGTCGACCCGCCGTTTCAGCCTCCCGAAAAAAGCGTTGTTTTACTTCTTCCAGTTCGGAACCTTCAAACTCCTGTGACAACGCCATGGTTTTAATGGCGACAGTGCGATTGATTTTTGGGTCAACACCCAGATAAACCACACCCATAGCCCCCTTGCCCAACTCCTTCTGCACCTGGTAACGACCCAACATCGGCTTTTCGGCCGCGTCCAGACTCAGGCTGCCTGCATGACCGCCACTGCCACCCAGGATAATTGTGTCTTCCATCTTCTTGCTACGCTCTATACGCTCTTTAACGTCTTTGAACTGCGGTGCAAAGTCGAAAATATATTGATATGCGGCACCGGCCTTGGAAAACTGACGTTTGCGCTCGAAATCCAGCGCTAAATTGTAGACAGACTCAGCTACTTGCTCATCTTTGGGACACTTGCGAAATTTTTCAAAAGCCAAGTCCAACTGCCCTTGGCTTTGGAATGCAAAGCCAAGCATTCGGTTGCTCTCGGAAGATTCCATATCGGATATTCTCTTGCCGGCTTCGGTTACCAGAAATTGCTTGGTGGAAAGCAAGGTATAACCTACCAGCAGAAGTACCACCGGAATCATTAACGGCACCCATACTGACTGACGAGTCATCAGAAGATAGTGTGTGCTCACTAATATAAGAAACAGACCTGAGGTTAAAATCGCACCACCCCGTCCATTCAACCTGGGCAGCACCAGCATCAAGAACAGGGCAACCATCAAAAAAGCCGCCAGGCTGGCGAAAATTCCCCAACTCGGTGTGGTAAAAAAATCTTCATTCAAAATACTGGAAACCGAATGCGCCAGAGTTACCACTGGAGACATCGCCGGATCTATTGGCGTCACTTGAGTACTTCCCAAACCGACCGCGGTCGCACCAATCAGGACGATTTTGTCATGGTATTTACTTGCAGGAATCGCACCGGATATAACATCGTAGAATGAGTCCACCTGAAAGGGAGGCTGCCCGTTTTCATCTGTGTAAAAAAAGGTATGCATCTGCAAGGTATCGTCCGTGCTTATATTTAATGCTCCTACATCAACACCTTCGCCCAATCGCACAGCGATATCATCGATGCTCAAATTCAAACTTTTGGCCGCTAAAAGTAAAGACAGCGAAGGGTAGGACG
The DNA here is from genome assembly GCA_041595415.1 of Pseudomonadales bacterium. Classification (GTDB taxonomy): domain Bacteria; phylum Pseudomonadota; class Gammaproteobacteria; order Pseudomonadales; family GM7GCV1; genus JABJGI01. Next base: position 3,080 of record JBFHKI010000182.1, read on the forward strand.
CACCGTAATAATCCAGAACCAAAGGCTCGGATCGAATGCCACCATCCACATCTGGCAACGCATTCAAATGACCTATTCCCGCCGCCCATACTCCGAGCACATCGATAGGCGTTTCTACATCTATTGATTCAAGTGGAAATAGACCATTTTGTGCCGCCTGCAAGTTATCGCGTATATCAAACAGGGCACTGGTGTCGGACACGAAATCCGGCATGGGCGCATCCGGATTACCCCGAGGTTGTCCGATATGGAAAAACATAGGCAGCACCACATTTCCGGCTTCCGCTATGCTGTTTGCCAACCGCTGGTCAACATCCAACACCCCGATTGCCGAAAATACCTGCTGATGCAGCTGAGTCAAAGGTTGCTCAATAGACTCAATGGCAGAAGAAATGTTATTGACGCTGGCCGCCTGTCGCTCGGCAAAAGCGCGGGGTGACACATCTTCGCCAGGCTCTACAACCTGCCACTCATCGTTGATCGTAGACCGTAGCTCATCAAAACCATACCCCGGAACGGAAACCGCATTTCCCTCGGCGTCATATTCCATGGCCGCCAGGCCGAAGTTTTCAAGATAATCTCCAATACCCTCAACAATCTCCAACCCCGGATCTCTTTGCGGCTCAAAAAAGAAAGATGTATGACCAATAACCTTTGCGCCAGCCTGGGCAAGTAAATCGATCATTTCGGCATGGACGTCCCTTGACCAGGGCCAGCGACCGATATTGCTTAGGCTCTCATCGTCGATAGCAATGATGGCAATGCGATCACTGGGTTGTGCAGTAGAAGCTCTCAGACCCCAATCATAGGCAAATCTTTCAATACTCTGTAGAAGGGATGACTGGGAAAATACCAAAAACAGTATGGATAATATCAAGGCAAGAAACCAATCTCGCTTCCAGATGGCTGTTTTCGACTTTTTCATTCGCTTGGCCTCGAGTAGCTAAACAGATAATACTTGGTTCGCTCTCCCTTAGTCCACGATGACCAAGGTTATAAGGGGTAGAATAGGAACCTGTCTTTTTTTGGGGCCGCCCCTGTGGGGAAGGCTCTCTGCCGAACGCTACTGAGAATTTGAAATTGGATGATCACCACCTGCTAGAAAACGTTCTCTGTTATCTGCTTGCGACTGTCATTGCCGTGCCCGTTTTTCGGCGCATTGGCCTCGGGTCCATTCTGGGCTACCTCACGGCAGGTGCGCTGATCGGTCCAGCCGCACTAAATTTTGTCAGCGATCCAAGTGACGCACTACATTTCGCCGAATTTGGCGTCATCATGCTGCTGTTTGTGATTGGCCTGGAATTGGCACCAGAAAAACTCTGGCGTATGCGATCACAGATTCTTATGTTGGGCGGTGGACAGCTGTTGATCTGTGCCGCTTTTCTTTGTGCGATTTTTTACTTCCTGCTTGGCACCTCGAATCAGGTATCCATTGTTTTGGGCCTCACTCTGGCACTATCTTCCACAGCTTTTGCCTTGCAACTTATGGCGGAGCGCGGAATTTTGGCCAGTGCACTTGGGCGCAAGGGTTTTTCCATTCTGCTCCTACAGGACATCGCCGTTATTCCTATTTTGGTTCTGGTGCAAATTTGGGCCGGCGCCGCAACTTCAGAACAAACCACCCTAGTTAGCGGCATTATTTCCATCGGCGCCATCGCCGGGCTCCTAGTGACCAGCCGCTATCTACTCAACCCGGCACTCCGTCTAATTGCCGAATACGGCAGTCGCGAAGTAATGACCGCAGCTGCCTTGCTTATTGTTCTTGGTACGGCGGTATTGGTTGAGAAGGTGGGTCTCTCCATGGGTTTGGGTGCCTTCACCGCAGGTATTATGCTGGCCAACTCAAGCTTTC
>JBFHKI010000183.1:0-4868 GCA_041595415.1 Pseudomonadales bacterium
AAATGGCGGAGACGGGACTTGCCCAGCACTTCCACAAGATGGTGTCATCACACGATTACGGAGCACCTAAAGAGCAACAGCTTTTCTGGCATTCCTTTCGTGAGCAACACCATTTTGATTCGAAGCGCACTCTTTTTGTGGACGACAATGAATCAGTTTTGCGAAGTGCCCGGGTTTTTGGCATTGCAGAACTGATTCAAATTTTGCAGCCGGATATGCAGCAACCGGTACGATCTTCAACCGAATTCACAGCGATACGTCATTTTTCCGAGATACTGGAAGATGGATAGGGTGCGGCTGGATAAGTGGCTTTGGGCCTGTCGTTTTTTCAAAACCCGAGCTCTGGCAAAAAAAGAAATCGAAGGCGGTCGAGTACAGGTCAATGGACAGCGGGTCAAAGCCAGCAAGGAGCTTGTGGGTGGTGAAGTGGTGCGTTACTGGAAGGGATGGGATCCCTGTACTGTGGAAGTTCTTGAACTTTCCGACCAGCGCCGCAGCGCTGCGGATGTGGCTCAGCGGTATCGGGAGACAGAGGAAAGCATTGCCGAACGCGAGAAACGCACTGCGGAGAGAAAGGCCCAGCCCCGCAATGCCCTGTTGACCGAGGGTCGACCCAGTAAAAAAGATCGACGGCAGATACACCGTTTTCAGCGCAAAATCCGCGAGGAAGGTTAGTCTTTCAGAAGATGCAAAGAGGGGCTGTCCGATTTGCCTCTGTTCGGGTTATAATTCCGCAGGTGCCCACCTTCTGTTTTGTGGGTTTTTTTCATTTTGAGGCCTTTGATGTAATAAAAGCCCACAATCTCGATTCAAAAATAACATGACCATAGAAAAAGTTGAGGCACACCTGGCGTCGCTAGGTATAACCGATGTTTCCGAATTAGTTTATAACCCAAGTTTTGATCGCCTGTATCAAGATGAGCTAGACCCGCAGCTCGAAGGCTATGAGAAGGGTTATTTGTCCAAAAATGGCGCGGTAAATGTTTTCACCGGCGAATACACCGGTCGTTCCCCCAAAGACAAATATATTGTTAAAGATGACACCACCAAAGACACTCTCTGGTGGACTGGGGAAAAAGCTAAAAACGATAACAAGCCTTTAACTCAGGAAGTTTGGAACGAGCTGAAAGCCAAGGTTTCCGATCAGTTGTCCGGCAAAAAACTTTATGTTGTTGACGGCTTCTGTGGCGCCAATATGGATACATGCCTGAAAGTCCGCTTTATTATGGAAGTGGCATGGCAGGCACACTTTGTTAAGAACATGTTCCTGCGTCCTACAGAGGAACAACTTGAGAATTTCGAACCCGACTTTGTTGTGGTAAATGGTTCCAAGACCAACAATCCGGATTTCGAGCGTAACGGCATGAACTCCGAAACATTTGTTGCGTTTAACCTGACTGAGCGTATGCAGTTGATTGGCGGCACCTGGTACGGTGGCGAAATGAAAAAAGGCATGTTCTCGGTAATGAACTACCTGCTACCTCTTCAGGGTATAGCCTCCATGCACTGTTCGGCGAATCAGGGTGAGGATGGTGATGTTGCTATCTTTTTCGGTCTGTCCGGCACAGGTAAGACCACTCTGTCTGCGGATCCGAAGCGCGCTCTGATCGGTGACGATGAGCACGGTTGGGACGATGACGGTGTTTTCAATTTTGAAGGCGGCTGTTACGCCAAAACCATCGACCTGGATGCTGAAAAAGAACCGGATATCTATGCCGCTATTCGACGTGATGCGCTGCTCGAGAATGTCACCATTGACGACAATGGTGTGTTGGACTTCACCGACAGTTCAGTGACCGAGAATACCCGGGTATCTTATCCAATCTACCATATCGATAATATCGTCAAGCCGGTATCCAAAGGCGGTCACGCCAAGAAGGTTATCTTCCTTACGGCAGATGCCTTTGGCGTAATGCCTCCGGTCTCCAAGCTAACTGACGATCAGGCCAAATACCACTTCCTTTCCGGTTTTACAGCTAAACTGGCGGGAACTGAGCGCGGTGTTACCGAGCCTACGCCAACGTTTTCTGCTTGTTACGGAGCAGCTTTCTTGTTGCTGCACCCAACTCAGTATGCAGAGGTACTGGCCAAGCGTATGCAGGCATCGGGCGCGAAGGCTTATCTGGTAAACACAGGTTGGAACGGTACTGGCAAACGTATTTCTTTGCCTGAAACCCGTGCCATTATCGATGCCATTATGGATGGATCGATCGAAGATGCGCCAACGGCAACAGTGCCTATTTTCAACGTTGAGGTTCCAACTGAGTTGCCCGGCGTTAACAGTGGCATCCTTGATCCGCGCAGCACCTATGCTGATCCTGCCGAGTGGCAGGAAAAAGCCGAAAAACTGGCAACACTTTTCATTGATAACTTTGCCAAGTTTACCGATACGGCAGAAGGTGAAGCTCTGGTTGCTGTGGGTCCACAGCTCTAGGTTGAAACCTGAAAAATAAAAAGGGCGCTTTATGCGCCCTTTTTTATGCCTTCTTCAAATACTTTTTGATCCTGCCTCGATTTTCTTCACTGATGGAGTAGAGGCAGGGCACCATAACCAAAGTGACCAGAGTGGCGGCTAACACACCAAAGCTCAGTGAGGTTGCCATGGGGATCAAAAACTGCGCCTGGGTGCTTTTCTCCAGCATAAGCGGTGTCAGGCCGGCGAAGGTGGTGGCTGAAGTCAGGAAGATGGGCCTAAAGCGATCCCGGCCTGCCTGAATAATGCTGTGGCTGCTGGAAAACCCCTGAGCGCGTAGTTTGTTGGCGCGATCAATTAACACCAGTGTGTCGTTGACGATAACTCCGGCGGCGGCTAAAACGCCCATCAGTGAAAGCAGGCTCAGGGTTTGACCGGTGAGCATATGGCCGACAACGGCGCCGGCAAAACCAAAGGGAATAGCGGCCAAAATAATAAGTGGCTGTGAAAGGGATCTAAACTGGATTGCCAGTAATCCGTAAATCACCACTATGGCAAGAAAGCCCAGGCGTAAAAGCTCGGACATAAACTCGCGATTCTCCAACTGTGCACCATAGAGAACGATACGTGCGGTGGGGAACATGCTTTGGAAGTCGGCGAGATGATCATCAAAAAAGGCAGTGACGATCGAGTCGGCGGTCTGGTTGCCTACTTTTCGGTAGTCGGCTTCAACGGTAATGGAAGAATTGCCGTCAATACGGGTAATACTTGAGAAGCCTTCAACGAAGCGGGTTTCCGCTAGGCTGTTGAAGGGTACTTCCGTCTGATTTGGTGTACGAATCAGCAAATTGTCCAGCAGTTGGGTGGAGGACCGTTCAGACTCGGGGTACCTCAACATAACTCGAACGTCTTCACGAAAACGGGGTATCCGTTGAATTTCTTCGCCGTAAAAAACCTGTCTCATTTGTTGTGCCAGAAGTGCTGGAGTAGCACCGAGTACGGCCGCAAGATTGGTGGGTGAGATTTCCATTTCCGGGCGACCGGCATTGAGCGTGTCGTTCACATTGTAGATGCCGTCGTAGCTTTTGAGTGTCTCGGCAACCCAGTCGGCGGCAACGCGCAATTCATCCAGACTGCGGCCTTCCAGTCGCAATTCAATATCCGCACTGCCGCCAAATTCAACCGAACCGGTAAAGGTAACGTCTTCAGCCTGAGGCAGTGGGCCGACAGCATTTTGCCAGGCTTCAACAAATTCGGTTGAACCCACTTTGCGCAGTTCGGGTGATGTGAGCTCCACAACGGCGGTAATGGAGCTGCCCGAACCAACAATAAAAAGGTCGTTGAGAATTTGTTCGGAATACTCCCGCTCGATATCCGATGCGGCCTGATACGCCGCCCGCTCGATATGGCTGGCAATTTCTTCGATATCACTAAAGGGGGTTCCGGCGGGCATGTCGATTCCGGCGTTGATGTATTCCAGTGGCACGGTTGGGAATTGTTCAGATTTCACCCAGCCACCGGCGTAGATTGCAACAATCAATATAAAGAAGGAAAAGTACGCAGCGCTAGTCAGGGCTCGATGATGCAGGCAAAAACGTAAAAACGGACGGTATTTGGTCACCAGGAAATGATCCAGGGCGTTGCTTACTCTGGTACGAAGGGTTTGTAGAAAGGGCAGTAGGCGGCTTTGTTTTTCGGCCTTCAGATGAGAGAGATGCGCCGGAAGTATTAGCAGGGATTCAATTAGCGAAAACCCCAGAGCCAAAATTGGAATGGTCGCGATGGGGACCATAAATATCGCAAAGTCTCCGGGTAAAAATAGCATGGGTATAAATACGATAATGGAGGTGGTAACGGCAAAAAATACCGGGGCGGCCATCTCTTTGGTGGCTGCTTTGGCGCCCTCTACTCCCCACTTGCCACGAGTTTGCAGTCGGTGCACGTTTTCGCCAATGATGATGGCGTCATCTACCACAATGCCCAATACCAGAATAAAGGCGAACAGAGTGATCATGTTGATTGATGCGCCAATAGTGGGCAAAACAAACAATGTGCCAACAAATGACACGGCAATTCCAACGCTTACCCAACCGGCGAGAGCTGGTCGCAGAAAGAGCAGCAGAAGGATGAAAACCAATATCAGCCCACTGATACCGCTGCGTTGCAGGGTTGCCAGACGGGCTTTGAAATAGGTAGAAGCATCGGCCCATACTTCGATTGAAATACCTTCGGGAGCGGTTGCGCTGCGCGATTCAACAAATTCATAGACCGCCTGACTGGTTTTCAGCACATCCGGGTTTTCGGTCACCATTACATCAAGAAAGGCGGCGCGTTTTCCGTTGAACCGGACCAGTTGCTCATCTTCAACAAAACCGTCAATGATAGTGGCGATATCCCCCAGTTTGATAAGCCCGCCATCTGGTGTGCTGAGCACCGGGATATTGGCAAAGTCTTC
>JBFHKI010000184.1:0-4865 GCA_041595415.1 Pseudomonadales bacterium
AAATCGGCCTTGTCGAGCAGCATGCCGGGCTGGAAGTAACTGACACCACCCGGCTCCAGCACTTCCATCTTGGGATGCCACAAGAACGGCACGTAACTGACCAGTGCCCAGACCAGAAGCGGCAGTAAAAAGGAGGCGAGCGTCAACAGTTTGTTCTGGCGGGCTGTTAACGCGGTGCGCGGAGTAAACCACTGAATTGCTTTGCTCACCTGCTGTTCCTTTTTCTATGGATTGCCGGATTATTTGGACAGTGTCAGGCTGGTATCAATGTAGGCATCGATATCCAGAGGTTCGCCGTAGGCTTCATATTCAACATTGAAGTCATCGGAGATTTTTGAAGAACCGTAGAGTGATTCAAAACCTTCACCCACAGCCATATGCATCTTGGCTTCTTCTAAAGTGAGGATTTTGGTGCCGCTCAGAAAGGGCATGTATTCCTCGGCGCTAAGACCGACACGGGACGCCATGATTTCTACAGCGTCCGCCTGGGTGGCGGGATCGAGAATATAGTCGACAGTTTGATACCAGACATCCACGACTTTGCTCCAATCGGCTTTGCGTGTAGCCAGACTCACCGGGCTAACTGCCAAAACATCGTAGATCAGACCGGGTTCATCGGCCGAGGTGTAAATTGCGGTGGAGCCGGGTACCTGATCCAGTGCCTGACCGGAATTGGGTTGCCAGGCGACGATAGCGTCTACATCACCAGATGCCAGTACCTGTGGTGTCTCGTTAGTGGGAACATTGAGAAGGGTAACGTCGTCTTCGCTCAGACCCGCTTCTTCCAGAGCATTCAACAACAAAAGATGGCCGACAAAACCGATTTCAACACCTATGGTTTTACCCTTTAGCTCGGTGACCGAACTGATACCCGGACGGGCGACAATCATGTCGTTGCCGTTGGAATAGTCGTTGAGTATGACCATAACTCCGGGGCCGCCGGAAGCGCCTGTGACCAGAGTGTCGCCGTTGGTCATGGCTACCGCATCCAGCTGTCCTGCGGCAAAGGCGTCCATAGAGGCAACGTAATCGAACCATTCGAATTCAACTTCGACACCGGCATCGGCGAACCAGTCCTTTTCAATAGCGACTTCCCAAGCGACCCAGCCGGGCCAGTCGCTGTAACCAATTTTCAGGGGCTGTGCTGATACTTGAGCAGAGAGGCTCAACAAGAATACGGCGATTAATGAGATAAATATTCGTGTAGAAGATTGCGGTTTCATCTGAACTTCCTCAGGTTTCGGAATAAATGACGAGAGATATCAGTGCGCATGGACGACCGATTAATCTCCCGGGCTTTTATCCCGCCGTGTAACCTTGAAAGAAGGTCGACCGCTCTCGGACCAGACATCTGCAGCTCGTTGAGCATCAGACCGGAACCCTAGCGTTCTATTGGTATATCAGTTCAAGATCTTGTCGCAAACGACCTGATCTCTCGACTTGTCAAAAACAAAGCAGTATCCATGCCAATCCGACCTGCGGCCCGCTATAAAAGGGCAGGTGAGTATTTGTTCGGACTTCCTGATACCGAGATTGCCGAGATCCGCACCAAATATGTGCGACATTCAGGTGCGGCGCACTGCTTTGGTGGCCGGGAGTCGGCCTTGTCGGTAATCCAATTCACAGCCGGGCACCGGCAGATGTCTGTGCTGTCTTCCCCTGAAGCAAGCCATAGGCTAGAATCGCGCGCCATGAACATCTACTCCACTGTCGAATCCATGAGATTCCAAATGGGCAAATGTATGCCCACCTTTACTTCCGGTTTTCGCTGGCGAGGCTAGTTTGTTGTGGGTGCTCTCTTTTGGTAGCAGCCCGCGCGATTCACTAAGCCAATAACCAACGAGAACCCGAGATGTCACCAGAACAATTTGCCCAATATAAAGCCCAAAATTACAGCCGAATTCCGGTTACGCGGCGTTTGCTCGCCGATCTGGATACCCCACTAAGCGTTTACGCCAAGCTGGCCAACCGGCCGGGCAGCTACTTGCTTGAATCGGTTGAGAATGTCGAAAACTGGGGGCGTTACTCCATTATCGGTCTGCCCTGTGAAGAGACGATTCAGGTAATCGGCTCGAAGATTCGCAAAACTCGCTCTGGCGAGCTGGTCGAGACGCTGGAAACAGATGATCCGCTGCAATATGTGCGCGAATATGTCCAGGCCTTTAATATCCCGGAAATTGACAGTCTGCCCAAATATGCGGGTGGGGTTGTGGGTTATTTCGGCTACGACGTGGTGCGGTTTGTCGAGCCGAGACTAAGGCAAAATCAGCCGCAAGATACTCTGGGAATACCTGATATCTACCTTATGCGCTCAGATGAACTGGCCATATTTGACAATTTTTCCGGCACCATCGACTTGGTGGTACATGTTGATCCCAGCAGGGATTCGGCCTATGACAAGGCCCAGACTCGCCTGGACGAGCTGGAAGCAAAATTGGCATCCAGTCAGGCAGATTTGTCTCCTTTACATATGCACTCGGAGACTCTGGACGAGTCGGTGCTCGAATCCGAGATGGGTAAAGCATCCTATATGCAGGCAGTTGAACGTATCCGCGAATACGTTTTGGACGGCGATATCATGCAGGTGGTGCTTGGTCACCGTATGAGTATGCCCTATGAGGCCGACCCCCTGAGCCTTTACCGCGCACTGCGTACAGTAAATCCTTCGCCCTATATGTATTTTTTCAATTTTGGCGATTTTCAGGTTGCCGGTGCTTCGCCGGAAATTCTGGCGCGCTTGCACCAGGGAACTGTCACGGTTCGACCCATTGCCGGCACACGGCGACGCGGGAAAAATGCCGCTGAAGATTTGGCCCTTGAGCAGGATATGCGCCAGGATCCCAAGGAGGTTGCCGAGCACCTTATGTTGATCGATTTGGGGCGTAACGACTGTGGGCGGGTTGCACAAACCGGTACGGTTGAAGTGACCGAGCAAATGATTGTTGAGCGCTTCTCTCACGTGATGCATATGACCTCCAATGTCGAGGGCCAACTGCGCGAGGGGCTGGATGCCATCGATGTACTCAGTGCTATTCATCCGGCCGGTACCTTAAGTGGCGCTCCAAAGATTCGCGCCATGGAAATTATTGATGAGCTGGAGCCTACAAAGCGTGGCCTCTACGGCGGTGCGGTTGGCTATATCGGCTGGAACGGTGATATGGATACGGCAATTGCCATCCGTACCGCCCTGATCAAGGATAAAAAAATCTATATTCAGGCAGGTGCCGGCATAGTGGCGGATTCGCAACCAGAGCTCGAATGGAAAGAAACTATGAATAAAGCCCGAGCCCTGTTACGCGCTGTGAGCATAGTAGTGGACGAAGAGCAGGAGGCGCAGTCATGATTCTGATGATCGATAACTACGACTCTTTTACCTACAACGTGGTCCACTATCTGGCGGAGCTTGGTGCTGATGTCAAGGTAGTGCGCAATGACGAACTCAGCGTGCAGCAAGCTCTGGAGCTCAATCCACAGAAGATAGTGATCTCTCCAGGCCCCTGTACGCCCAATGAAGCGGGTATTTCGATGGCCCTGATCGAAGCGGTCGCCGGCAAGATCCCCCTGTTGGGAATCTGTCTGGGGCATCAAAGCATAGGTCAGGTTTTTGGCGGCAGGATTGTGCGCGCCAAACAGGTCATGCACGGCAAGGTCTCGGATATTTATCACGCCGATCAGGGGGTTTTTGCCAATCTGAACAATCCCTTTACTGCAACCAGATATCATTCCCTGGTCATAGATTCACAATCCTTGCCCGATTGTCTGGAAGTTACCGCCTGGACCCGTGATGAAAAGGGCGAGATGGATGAAATCATGGGTGTTCGCCATCGCCAATACGATATTGAGGGTGTGCAGTTTCATCCGGAATCCATTTTGACTCAGCAAGGGCACGACTTGCTGAAAAACTTTCTCGACAGGTAATTGTCATGCAGCTTCAAGAAGCTATTTCCCGACTTATAGAGCGCAAGGATCTTCCCCTTGATGTTATGCAGCAGGTTATGCGGCAGATAATGACAGGGCAGGCCAGTGATGCGCTGATAGCGGCTTTTTTGGTTGCCTTGCGTATGAAGGGTGAGTCGGTAGATGAGATACAGGGCGGTGCCGAGATTATGCGGGAACTGTCGACCAAGGTGGTTGTGAATGTAGACCACCTGGTGGATACCTGCGGTACCGGTGGGGACGGCTCCAAGCTTTTTAATGTGTCAACTGCTTCGGCTTTTGTCGCCGCGGCAGCCGGCGCACATGTTGCCAAACATGGCAATCGCTCGGTCAGTAGCAAGAGCGGCAGCGCCGATCTGCTGGAAGCGGCTGGTGTGTGTTTGGATCTCGATGCCGAACAGGTTGCCAAATGTGTCTCTGAAATCGGTATTGGTTTTATGTTTGCTCCGGCACATCACGGTGCCATGAAATACGCCATCGGTGTACGCAAGGAACTGGCGACCCGCACTATATTCAATCTGCTTGGCCCTCTGACCAATCCGGCTTCGGCTCCGAATCAGTTACTCGGAGTTTATGACAAGGCCTGGTTGCGACCCATGACGGAAGTGCTGCAACGTCTGGGCAGCCGCCATGTAATGTTGGTTCATTCGTCCGATGGTCTGGATGAAATCAGTGCATCGGCACCGAGTTTTGTATGTGAGCTCAAAGATGACCAGATTTTTGAATACAGCATCCAGCCGGAAGACTTTGGTATTGAACGGGTTAATCTGAGCGCGCTGAGTGCATCGGATCCACAAGCCAGTCTTGCTTTAGTGAAAGAATCGCTGGCCGGTCTCGAGAGTGGCGCCGCCAGTATCGTCAGTCTGAACGCCGGCGCAGCTATCTATGTTGCCGGCCTGGCCAGGACCACCAAAGAAGGCGTCGATATG
>JBFHKI010000185.1:0-4852 GCA_041595415.1 Pseudomonadales bacterium
GCTGGTTGTTGAGTTCTCTCAAGCAAATAGAGCTGGGGAGTGCCGAATGAGCCGGTTTCTGGATGCTGAGGATCAGGACGATCCCATGCTGTCTGTGGTTAATGTAATTGATGTGTTTCTGGTTATTGTGGTGATGCTGTTGATTATGGTTGCCCGCAGCAGTATCTCCGCTGAAACGGCCCAGGATTCACAAAGCCAGGGAACCACAGTGCCGGACGATATCACTACCCTGGAACGTTTTGAGACCAACGGTGAAATGGGTGAGGGCAGTGGCGTAAAGGCCGGAACCACCTATCGTCTCGACGACGGTACCCTTGTGTTTGTACCGGAGTCTTGAGTAATTGCTATATAAATCAGGAACCCGGAGGCTGGTTATGCTCAGCCTTCGGGTAATCCGCTCAGAATGTAGTCGACAGAGCAGGCTAACACTGGATAATAGTCAGCTTCTCACTTTTAAACTTTGCTGTTTATGAATAATGCTGCACAGGTACTCGATCACGCTGAAGCCAGCTGTCGGGACCACGGAACCAGGCTCACAGACAAGCGCAAACGCATACTCAGCGGTTTGTTGCGAACGCCAAAGGCCCAGTCTGCCTATCAGCTGATTGACTACATGAACAAGGAATTTGGCGAATCCCTGCCGCCGACTACGGTCTACCGTATTCTGGAATTCCTTGAAAGCGAAAACCTGGTACACAAGCTGAATCTGGCCAACAAGTACGTAGCCTGTTCGCATATTTGCTGCGATCACGCGCATGAGATACCCCAATTCCTTATCTGTGACGAGTGCCATACCGTCAAGGAAATTGGCGTAAAAAAATCTCTGATAAAAAACCTGCAATCCAATGTCGAAGAAGCGGGATACGTCCTGCGAAGCCAGCAGATAGAGCTGCGTTGTCTCTGTCAGGATTGTGCGCAGTCAGCGGCATAATTCCGCACTTGCGGCAAGGTCACCTTCCTCTTTCTCCACTTTAAAACGGCTTCTTATGGCAGGGCCATAAAAAACTATCATATACGATATCAAAAATGATATTTTGCTGTCTTTGATATCGTATGTGATCGCATAAAGTAAATAATCTTCTTTCTGTCAGATATCATTAGTGATAACATTTTGCCTAATAAGGCGGTTTTGATATCACTGGTGATAGCATGAAGATAGAGCAACTTACTCCGGAAACAGAGATTCTCAAAGAGTTAGCCAGGCGTCTTGCCCGTATCCGCAAGGCGCAGGGTTATTCCCAGACCCGGTTGGCCGAGGAGGCGGGCATAGGTGTCGCCACGCTGCGGCGGGTCGAGGCCGGTCAGGTCAGCCAGATGGAAACCTGGATAAAGCTGTTAAAGGCTTTGAATATGGCTTCGGCAATTGACGCGCTGTTGCCGGAGAACTACAACTCACCCATGGCAGAAGCACTGGCTGATGCCGGCAAAAAGCGGCGTAAATCCAGCTCTGCCGATCTGGCCGAACCCGCGTCCGGCATCGTCTGGGGTGACGAGACGCTATGACAACCGCTACCGTCAAACTCTGGGGTACCCCTATAGGTTATGTGTCTATGGATGCCGGGGAGACCTTTGCGCGGTTTGAATACGACCCGGAATTTGCCAGTTTCGGCATTCAACCATCACCTCTTAAAATGCCGGTTCGTGCCCGCTATATCTACCAGTTTCAGGATCTACACCCGCGCTCTTTTCACGGTTTGCCCGGCTTGCTGGCGGACAGCCTGCCGGACAAATACGGTAACCGGCTTATTGATATCTGGTTGGCTAAAACCGGCCGCCACGCCGAGCAGTTCAACGCTGTAGATCGCCTCTGTTACACGGGTAAACGCGGCATGGGGGCGCTGGAATTTGAGCCTTCAATGGACAGCAGTGACGCGCAGGATAGGCAGCTGGAAATAGCCGAGCTGATTGATCTGGCGGCCATGGCCTTTGCCGATCGTCAGAGTTTGGATACCCGGCTGACCGCCGGCAACGAAGAAAATGCCCTGCTGGATATTCTCAGTGTGGGTACCTCCGCCGGTGGTGCACGGGCCAAGGCGGTTATTGCCTATAACCCGAAAACCCGACAGGTGCGCTCCGGCCAGTTGGACTTGCCTGCCGACTTTGAACACTGGTTGATCAAGTTTGACGGGGTGGCCTTTAGCGGTGACTGGGGTGTGGCCGATCCGGCCGGATACGGTTTGTTGGAATACAGCTATTACCTGACCGCAAAAGCCTGCGATATCGAGATAATGGAAAGCCAGTTGCTCAGCGAAAACGGCCGCCACCATTTTATGACTCGCCGCTTTGACCGGGAGATGGACGAGCAGGGCCGCAGCCGCAAAAAATTTGTGCAAACCCTCGCGGCGCTGGCCCACTTTGACTATTACGAAAGTGGCGCCTATTCCTACGAACAGCTGTTTATGACCATGCGCCAGTTGGGTATTCCCATGGCCGGCATTGAGCAACAGTTCCGGCGCGTGATTTTCAATCTGGTGGGCTGCAACCAGGACGATCACGTCAAAAACTTCGCCTTTATTATGGACCGCAAGGGAGCCTGGAGTTTGTCTCCGGCCTATGACCTCTGCCACGCCGAGGGCAGCGATTTCACCCGCTTCCACCAGCTGAGTATCAATGGCAAAACTACCGGTTTTACCCGTGCAGACATCAAGGCCCTGGCCCGCTATATCGGCCTGCCGCGTAACCGCGAAAAAGAAGTGCTGGAACAGACCCTGGAGGCCTTCGCCAGCTGGCACAAAACCGCCAAAGAACTGGGCATACCGCAAAAACTGCAAGACCACGTGTTGCGCACACTGCGGCTGGATTGGGATTAGCTACTGCAGTTTGCCCAAGGCGTTTAGCTGCCGCTGGTAGCGGTGGCGTCGCAATCGTATCTTTGCAATGCCTTGTCACTGCGATTCCAGACAACTTTGGCCCGCATCGGCTTGCTGAAATACAGGGGGTCGGTGGCCACATATTCGCGGATCAGGTGGTTGCCATCTTCCGAAATACGAAGTCGTTCAACCACATGCAACTGATCGCTGTGTAAAACGCCGGGGTGGGGGAAGAGCACGCCAGCTGCAAACCCCAGTGTGTCGATCACCAGTTCTTCGCCCTCAAACCAGCCCACTGAATGGCCAGTCATGCTCGGTTCTATGTGCGCCGGGTGGCTGCGGCTGTCCATATGAATGGTGCGCACCACGTCCATGTATTCGTGTTTGATAATGATCTGGTCACCCTGCTGGGATATTTCCGAGATACCGGCCGGTTCTGCCCAGGCGCGCATAATGCTGGCGCCGCTACAGAACAGCGCCGGGTCATCCACCCTGGCGTCGTATGCGGCCGCGGCCTGTTTGCCCTGTTCAGTCAGGTATTCGGCATAAAGGCCCAACGGGTTTTCCGGGGTGCCGAAAGCCTCCAGACTTGGCCGTGGTTCGTCAGCCGCTACCGAGGTTAGATCGCCGGACAAATCGCCAAGGGGCATATATCGCGACCCGGTTCGCCACAGCCCGAACAGACCCTCAGCTTCTGCCCTGTTATCCGTTACCGCTGCAATGGCCTGGTTTGTCCCTATAGCGCCTGAGAGATTTCCCCGGTTGGTTATATCTATGCCGCTATCGGTAACCGCACTGACAAAGGCGCAGCCATGTGGATCTTTACGCGAGGCGATACCTTCGATACTCACCCTGGTGCCGGGGGCAAATATCTCTTTGGTCCAGCCTTTGCGACTCAGCACGGCAGAGGGCTGCATCTCGCAATTCCAGTTCACCACACTGCCATCGGCCTGCTCGACATCCAGATAAACAAAGGCGTGCGGATTGATAAAGTGGAACTCGGTGACAATGCCGCTAATGCTGACGGCTTTACTGGAATCGTAGTGCGGCGACATGGAGTGATGTGCCTGACAGAACCCTGTGCTTACACCCCATAACAGCAGAACATTAAAGATGGAACGAATGAGCCTACTAAAAATCATTGGTATCCCCCCGGAACCGGATGCATTAGTCGATCGGATTATTCTCTAATAGATCGGTCGTTAAAGCGAGGTTCGCGTTATTGGGATATACCAACTAATTCAGGGGCTTGGCATCGACAAGTAATTTTTCAACCAACTCTTGCATATCCGCCTCGGTGCGATCCTCCCGGTTTGCCAATGACCGGCACAGGTTGGCCGCAGCGATGGGCGCGCTGGAACGTTTAAGCATCAGGTTCAGGGCGCAGCATTGATTATTTTTCGACAGCAGGTCGTCTATCACCAGAGGGCTGAGCATGCCGGCCGATTCCATTACCGGGCAACCAACGGTGTTGTGCAGGGCGGTCAGCAGTTTGGGGCCGATAAACTGTGGTGGCATCGGGCCCTGACACTGCTGTACCAGACGCTCGGCGTGTTGCAGATAAAAGTCGAGAAAACTGTTGCGGCGGTTAAACAGCAAAAAGGCGTTGTGCACCTTGGTGTAGGCCTTGAGTTTGTTGGGCCGCTCGCGGTCGGCCTGAACCCAGACCTCCCGGCCGAGCATATAACCCTCGGGCAGTTGATCGGCTTCCGTAAGCCGGAAATGTTGTGGCGCAAAAATCAGAAAGTCGGCATCCATCCAGATCACTCGCTGATAATCCGCCAACGCCTCGCGCATGGCATACAGCCGGGCCAGATCGGTGGCAATGACCTTCTGTTTTTCCAGCTTGGCCAGCAATTGCGGATCGAGATAATCAAACAGCTGGTCATCGATAAAGCGGTAATCAAAACCCTGTGCCTGACTCCAGTCAGCGACCGACTGCAAACAACCTTGCAGCCAAAGCGGTTCAACCGGTGTGGAATAGGACTGGATAATCAGGGTGGAGGGGGTAGTCAATTTGATAGACAGCTTCAATGGGGACA
>JBFHKI010000186.1:0-4851 GCA_041595415.1 Pseudomonadales bacterium
ATATCCAATAGTATTGCCCAAATCGATAATGGGTATGGCTTTTTCAAGTTCGCTTGGTGGAACTATGTCACCAATTTGGTAGCGGCCATTGGGCACCCAAACATTGCCAGCTACATCGGTCGCTATAAAGTGAGCCGAGTTTAATTCGGCTGCGGGGTCCTGTGGTTGTTGACGTGTCTGATTCAAAACAGCGATATGGTGATCCCAGCTTTCCTCATTGTAGGCTCGCTCAAGGGATGATCCATGGTTTCGATAGTATCCAAGGACATCGCGCGAAAACTCGGCAGTGCTGCGTTCCGTTACCACAATTTGAAAGCGGTCCGACAAAATCAGCCTGGAAGAATATCCACCAAGCATGACCGAAAAGATGCTCATCCCGATCAGGGAAATCACAATCTTGATTCTGAGCGAGCTCATAATTTTACGAATTGATTTCCACACGTCAGTAAAGCCCCCGAATGTGTTGAAAGTATAAGCAGAAAGCCTGTTGTTCGCTCGGTTAAGCCTTCATGCGTTTCCTATAGTAGATCAAAGTGTGTTCTCAAGGAGTCCTTCCTTTGGGCCTCTGTCTTCCTTATTTCGAGCATAAAAAATTGCTCAAAGGGAATTGTATTGGTCAACGAGCTTGCTGTAATATGGCCAAAATAAGTCTAAAATGTGTATTAAAAAAGTCTTATTGTCGCTCCAAAATCTACCAATAGGAAGGGGAAAATGTACTATAAATATATAACGCCGCTAATAGTTAGTGGCTGCTTGTCGGCGCTGAATGTTCAGCAAGTCGTGGCACAATCTGGAGAAAACTACAGTCTGGATGAAATCGTAGTAACAGGTCGGAATCGGGAGGAGTCATTGCAGGAGGTTCCTGTTTCGACATCTGTACTGAGCGAGACTTTGATCGATGATGCAGGTATAAGCAATTTATACGATCTTTTTGAAATGGTGCCCGGACTGCACTATGACGAGCAGAATGACAGGCTGGGTGCGCAACCAAGTATAAGGGGTGTGCAATCAAATGAAATCGCTACCAATCGAGTCAAGGTGTCAGCTTTCATCGATGGTATGCCTGTGCTCGGATCCCAGGGATCGATAGGGTTCAGTAACTTCCAGCAGGTCGAAATTTATCGTGGCCCCCAAAGCGCCGCGTTCGGCCGTTCCACATTTGCGGGTGCCATCAACTACATCACCAGAGATCCAAGTGACACTCTCGAGGGAGAAATAGGGGTCAACTTCAGTGATTACGGAACCAAAATCGTCAATGGTTCAATAAGTGGACCGCTTACCGATAACCTGGGTTACCTGATTCAGGTTGAGCATGAAGATAGTTCGGCACCATCAGAATATTCCGCGAACGGAAATGCGGCCGAAGATTTGGTAAATAATGTCAACATAGGTCAAAGCGATGGTACTGAATACGGAGCAAAAACAGGTACAAACCTGAACGCCAAGTTCGTGTTCGAACCCACTGACGATTTCAGGACGTCGGTTACCTTTAATCACGTAGAAACACATGATCAGAGCAATCCGGTGTTATACCTGACGGAAGAAGCGCGAAATAGTTGTTTTGATGGCAATGGTATTCGAGCTGACCAGGGTATGACTTCTATCTGGTTACATGGCGTCATGGATTGTGATTGGGATAGTTTTAGGTCGAATTATGCAAATCACGATGATGAGGCATATCTGCTCAACAACCCGTTACTGCTGGCTTCTCTGGTTGCAGCGGCGGAAGCGAACGGTGCCGCGGCTATGGACGTGAATGGTCAAATGATGAGCGTTGAAGAGCAAATTCTTACGGTGGCCAGAGCCTACTCGATCCCGGAAGACGATCGTGGGGCAAAAAGCGAACGCGATCGTTTCAGCTTTCAAAGTGAAAAGTTTTTTGAAAACGGCAGTGCGCTGCAGTTTTCCTATATGCACAGTGAAGAAAGCCAGAATCGCCTGAATGACGCCAATGTGTATTACTACGATCCGGATCTGGTTGGAGTCTTTGAAGATGGCATCGTAAATGACATGGCGCCAGGTGTTTCCATTACCTATTCTCCAGATACCGATTGGGACTATAACGCCGGTGGGGGTGCGCCTATGGTCGTTACGGCTTCTCCGGCTGAAATAAAAGAAAATTACGCCGAGTTGCGTTGGGCAACACCGGGTGAAGACAGATTGCGTTCGGTTGTAGGTGTGTCCTATTACGATTACAGCTTTCTGGAGGAAAGATATGGTGCAGGAATGGACGTTGAAGCGGTGGCCTATGGGGCAAAGCTAAATGGTATTGTTCCTGAATTTGAGCAGCTAACTGGACTGACGTTTGAACCGGACGATTCCATACTTTCGGAAAACGCTACCAATGCTTCGTTGTTTTTTAATGTTGGTTATGATTTGACAGATAAGCTGACTATCTCTGCTGAAGGGCGTTATCAGTCTGACAAGGTTGGAGGTAAGAACAACGAAACCGGACTGTCAGCCTCAGTAACCACCAAATCATTTTTGCCGCGTGTGGCTATTAGTTACGATCTGAATGAAGACACAACCTATTACTTGCAGTGGTCAAAAGGTGTTAATCCAGCCGGTATTAATGTCGGACTTTTGGATGAAGATATCATCGCTTCGATAGATAGCGGTGTTGACAACGCGCTGATTCCCTATGACGCAGCTTTTGATGTCGATCTGGATAGTGATCTTGTAATCGATGACTACGATGTAGATAACGATGAGTTTTCAACCCTTACAGGTGCTACTTATCAAGTTGAGTTTGATTCAGAAACTTTCCTTTCCTACCGTGAAGAGAAATTGACCAATATAGAATTTGGTTTCAAAGGCAATCTGCTCGATGGCCGACTGAGTTATGCAGGAGCGATCTATATGATCGACTGGAAAGATCAGTTGCAAAATGGAGCAATCCAGTGGGATAGCCCTTGTGCCAATGGGTTGAATGCCGGAGTGGTTGGTGTGGGGCCTTGTACCTATGAAGATGTGGATTACTTCTATGTATCAGCCTCAGACAATACTGCCGTTGGTGGTGTTGGACTGAATTACGGTGATGTGGAAATCAAGGGTATAGAGCTGGAAGGTAACTACCGCTTGTCGGAGAACTGGGACGTACGCGGTGGGATTAGTTATTTGCAGGCAAAATACGATTCTTACTGTGATATTGCTCTCTATGAGTTGCGATTGGATACCAACACGGATTACGTAGATGCTTTGGGAATTGAGGTGCTTGAGCCCGGCTCTGATGCGACTATTTCATCAAGCTGTTATGTGGTTGATGGTAATAACGTCGTGAGTCAGCCCGAGCTTTCTGGTTCGTTGAGTCCAAGTTATATGACCGAGATAGCCGGAATGCAATTCAGTGCGCGACTGGATATCCGCTACGAGGGAGAACGCTGGTTGGAATCCGGGAACTATGGCAAATATGCGGCTGTTGGCACAGGGAATCTTTCTTTCTCCCTGTCTGATGACAATTGGTCTGCGACACTTTATGTGAATAACATTACTGACGAAAACTCACCGCTTCGGGTTACTTCAGCTGGTGATGACACGGATGTCTTTGGTCTTATTGATACCGATATTTCGGCGGCAGGGGTAAACGACTTTCTCGGCAATAATTATCAATTGAGTCGTGATAACTTCCAAGTTACTCCAAGAATTCCACGAACTGTAGGTTTACGAGCGAGTTACAGGTTCTGATAGGCAGAACACATCATTGGGGAGCTGCCCCGATAGAAAAAGCCTCTGGCCTCAGGTCAGGGGCTTTTTTTATGGGCAATGCAAAGGGCATATAAGCTGGAAAGGAACAAGTCTGGTATGCAAAGCGCAGTTTTATCCAGTCTGTTATTCTTCTGGGTATGAGCAACAGATATCTTGTCATTTTTGTCATTCTTGGCCTGCTTTCCCAGCAGGTTGTGGCGAACGGTATGAGTCTGTCCATGTTGGAACATACAGAATCCATGACTGTGCAAAATCAGCAGCAAGAAGGGCACATGGCCCATATGGATATGGCTTCAAGCAAAGATGCACCTGAAGGGCATTCATCCGAGATGAACTGCTGCGACATGGATTGTGGCTGTGAGACGGCTTGCTCTTACTCAATGATTCCCGTTCTATCCCTGAGGATAAGTCTACTCCTTCAGACACCCGTTCCCGAAGGGTTCTCCTCTCATCTTCCTGTTAGGAGGCTTAGCAGCCTTTTCCGTCCGCCTATTTCTGCCTGACATAGGGTAGTTGTGTCTGGTCATTGCGTGACCAGAGAGGCGGAAAATTCTGATTAATCCCATTTGGTATTTAACAGTGTTTTCCAGTTTTGGGGTGTTTTGTGTGTTTCACAAAGCGTCTCCCCCGATAAAAATGGAAAAGAGACATGTCAAAAAAATATTTCTTCAACCAGCTCGATCTGGATGGGCCTGGTAGCCCAAAACTGGGCCGGCGCCGGTTTGTTACCGGTTCGGCGGCGGGCGCAGCCTTGCTTGGGCTCAACCCAAGTGGCTTGAGGGCTCAGCAGGAATCGGCAGTGAGTCGTCAGATGCAATTAAGTGGGAACCGATTCAATCTGAGCATAGGCTATCAGCCTGTAAATTTTACTGGGCGCGAGCGAATGGCAACTGCCGTTGAGGGGTCGGTTCCGGCACCGACTTTACGCTGGAAGGAGGGAGAAAAGGTTCAAATTCAGGTCAAAAACAACCTGGCTCATGACAGCTCAATTCATTGGCACGGCATGATTTTGCCTTCGGCGATGGATGGTGTGCCAGGGCTGAGTTTTTCGGGTATCAGTCCCGGTGAAACTTTTCACTATGAATTCGATGTAAAACAAAGCGGTACCTATTGGTACCACAGTCATTCAGGTTTTCAGGAGCAGAC
>JBFHKI010000187.1:0-4851 GCA_041595415.1 Pseudomonadales bacterium
ACATGCGCAAGAATCCGAAGGACCAAAACACCAGGCTGATGACATGGGCGCCCAAAGCAGCGCTGGCAAGAGTTGATGCGTTCTCCAGGTGGCCGAGAATGGCAGTGTCTACCAAGCCGAGCAGGGGTACGCTCAGATTGGCCAGCACCATCGGCACGGCTATTCGAAAAATACGGCGGGTCTGTTTCAAGCGGCGCAGATAGGGTTTTTATTGAGGTGGCAGTCTATCAAGTTGCTAACAAGAGCGGTTCGACGTTTTCCGGAAAAGGTACGTAGAGTTTTGTTGACCCCTTGGTTATAATGCGCGGCGTTTTGTCGCGGCAGTGCTTTTTCGGTCTTGCTTGCACAGCGCTTTATCGATATCAGAATCTGCCCGCAGTTGGGGGGGGTGTCTGCATTTCGGAACCATTGAATTCATTTTGAGATAACGGAGAAACGGGTGATGTTGAGAAAAGCGCTCCGGCTTTTCAGTCTGACATTTTTTGCTTTGTCTGCGGTTTTTGTTCAAGCCCAGCACGAAGAAGAGGTCAGCAAGAACACGATTCTGAATATGCCTACGGGCGTAAGCACGATAAGCCATCAAGTCTACGATCTGCATATGCTGATTTTCTGGGTTTGTGTGGTTATCGGGGTCGGTGTATTTGGCGCCATGCTTTGGGCCATGTATTTCCACCGCAAGTCCATAGGCCATAAGGCTGAAAACTGGCATGAGCACCTTGGTGTTGAGCTGTTGTGGACTATCGTGCCGATCTTCATTCTTGTTGCCATGGCCTGGCCGGCAACCAAGACACTGATCAACCTCTACGATACCAGCGACGCCGAGATTGATATCCGGGTTACCGGATATCAGTGGAAGTGGCAATACGAATATATGGGTGAGGGAGTGCAATTTCTCTCCGAGCTCAAAACCAGCCAGGACCAGATTTATAACCTCGATCCTAAAGGCGAGTTCTATCTGCAGGAGGTAAACGAGCCTCTGGTTATTCCGGTAGATACCAAAGTTCGCTTTCTGCTCAGTGGTAACGACGTTATCCACTCCTTTTGGGTTCCCGACTTTGCAGTCAAAAAAGATGCGATACCGGGCTATATCACTGAAACCTGGGTAGAAGTTACCGAAACAGGCGTATATCGGGGTGAATGTACCGAGCTTTGTGGTCAGGGCCATGCCTTTATGCCTATCGTCGTTAATGTTGTTGAGAAAGACGAATACGAATTCTGGTTAGCCGAGAAAAAACAAGCTGCTGCCGAGCTCGCCGCCTTGACGGAGACCACATTCACCATGGAAGAATTGATGGCTCGTGGAGAAGAAGCGTATCTGCAGTCTTGCGCGGCTTGCCATCAGCCAAATGGCCAAGGTATTCCTCCGGCCTTCCCTTCTCTTGTTGGGTCAGCGGTAGTTACCGGTCCTGTAGAAGAGCACTTGGAGGTCGGCATAAATGGTCGTCCTGGCACAGTGATGCAGGCGTTTGGCGACCTGTTGAGCGAGGTGGACCTCGCAGCAATTTTGACCTATCAGCGTAATTCCTGGGGTAATGAGATGGGTGACGTGGTTCAGCCGATTGATGTTTACAACTACAAACAAGGCCAATAGGAGGATTAAGTAATGGCACATGGTCCTGCAAAAGGCATAACTCGCTGGTTATTTACAACTAACCACAAAGATATCGGCACACTTTACCTCTGGTTCAGTTTTGCCATGTTTATTCTTGGCGGATTTTTCGCCATGGTGATTCGCGCCGAGCTGTTTGAGCCCGGCATGCAGCTTGTTCGTCCTGAGTTTTTTAACCAGATGACAACAATGCACGGCTTGGTGATGGTGTTTGGTGCCATCATGCCATCCTTCGTGGGTTTGGCTAACTGGATGATCCCGATGATGATCGGTGCACCAGATATGGCGCTGCCGCGTATGAACAATCTGAGCTTCTGGATTCTGCCCTTCGCATTTATTATGTTGGCATCCACGCTCTTTATGGAAGGCGGGGCTCCCAACTTCGGCTGGACCTTCTATGCGCCGCTGTCTACAACCTACGCACCGGATTCAGTAAATTACTTTATCTTTGCGATCCATATCGCGGGC
Organism: Pseudomonadales bacterium; assembly: GCA_041595415.1. Lineage (GTDB taxonomy): Bacteria > Pseudomonadota > Gammaproteobacteria > Pseudomonadales > GM7GCV1 > JABJGI01. The sequence goes on from JBFHKI010000187.1 coordinate 2,078, forward strand.
GCTTCATCCATCATGGGTTCCATCAATATTGTTGCCACCGTATTGAATATGCGCGCACCCGGTATGACCATGATGAAAATGCCGCTCTTTGTATGGACCTGGTTGATTACCGCCTTCCTGCTAATTGCAGTAATGCCAGTTTTGGCTGGTGCGGTAACCATGATGCTCATGGATATCAACTTCGGCACTTCATTCTTTGATGCCGCCGGTGGTGGTGATCCGGTTCTGTTCCAGCATGTGTTCTGGTTCTTCGGTCATCCTGAGGTTTACATTATTATTCTGCCGGCCTTTGGTGTGATTTCTGAAATTATTCCAACCTTCAGCCGCAAGCCGCTTTTTGGCTACGCTTCTATGGTGTACGCCACTTCGGCAATTGCCTTCCTGTCCTTTATCGTCTGGGCGCACCATATGTTTTTGGTGGGCATCCCGGTTTCCGGTGAGCTGTACTTTATGTATGCCACTATGCTGATTGCGGTTCCGACAGGTGTGAAAGTGTTTAACTGGGTGAGCACCATGTTCCGTGGCTCTATCAGCTACGAAACACCGATGCTCTTTGCTATCGCATTTGTGATTCTGTTCACTCTGGGCGGCTTTACCGGTTTGATGCTGTCTATTGCGCCAAGTGATATCCAATACCACGATACTTACTTTGTTGTGGCGCATTTCCACTATGTGATGGTGGCCGGTGCAGTATTCAGCATGTCGGCGGCGGTTTATTACTGGCTGCCGAAATGGTCTGGTCGTATGTACAACGAGTCCATGGGCAAGCTGCACTTCTGGGTTTCCTTTATCGGCTTTAATATCACCTTCTTCCCTCAGCACTTCCTGGGCTTGGGTGGTATGCCGAGACGATACGCGGATTACGCGCTCCAGTTTGCGGACTGGAATATGGTTTCCAGTATCGGGGCCTTCATTTATGGTGCTTCGCAAATACTGTTCCTCTACAACGTGATTTCAACCGTTGTTGCCGGACGTAAAGTAAGCGAGCCAAAAACCTGGGATGGTGCCAACGGTTTGGAGTGGACGGTCGCTACACCTGCGCCCTACCATACCTTTACCACGCCACCGGACCTGAGTGAAAAAGAGGCTGCTGCGCACTAACTATGCATAAGGCTCTGGTAGCAAAATTGCTGGCGGGCACCGTTGTGATGTTCGCCTTTGCAATTTTTGTTATGCCACCTTTATACAGATTGGCTTGTGATGTATTGGGAATTGGCCCGCAGCAGTACAGCGCCTATGAGGAGGCTGCGGCTTCGGTAGATGAATCCCGGATAGTTACCGTGCAGTTTATGTCCACCAATCAAGGCAATATGCCCTGGGTGTTCAAGCCGGCACAGTTTGAGGTGGAAGTACACCCGGGACAGCGTTCAGAAGTGGCTTATTACGCCAAGAACACAACGTCCAGGGATATGGTGGCGCAGGCTATTCCCAGCATTGTGCCCATAGGTGCAGTGGATTACCTGCACAAGATTGAATGTTTTTGTTTTGAGCGGCAGCCTCTGGCTGCTGGTGAAGAGGCAGATATGAAGCTGGTGTTTTTTGTCGATCCGGAGCTTCCGAAGAGCATAAGCACCATTACACTATCCTACTCGGTATTTGATGTTACCGGACGTATTTAGTAGTCGGGTCTCAAAACCCGGTTCGGGTAGCAGAACAAGTTGAATATAGGCTGATTGTGAACAGATCAGCCAAGACATAACTGGAGATAGAAATGTCGTCTGAAGCAAATTATTACGTTCCCGAGCAGAGCAAGATGCCGCTCCTTATGGCTGCTGCGATGGGTCTTGCGGCATTTGGTGCCGGGCGCTGGATGATTACCGGTGACGGCCTGATGTGCCTTTTGGGTATAGCTGCAATTGCGGTAATGATGTATTGCTGGTTTAGCACGGTAATTGATGAAAATATCCGCGGCCTACCCAATGCTCAGGTTAAACGCTCCTATGTATGGGGAATCAGCTGGTTTATCTTTTCCGAAGTAATGTTTTTTGCCGCCTTTTTTGGAGCTTTGTTCTATCTTCGCAATATCTCCATGCCCTGGTTGGGTGGTGAAGGTGTGGGTGTAAATAACCCGGAATTGATTTGGAATGGTTTTGAGGCCGAGTGGCCCTTGCTTCACACGCCGGATCAGGCTGTGAACGGCGAGAATGCAAAATTTATTGGCCCCCATGAGTCCATGGCTTTCCCTGGCTGGGGTAATTTGACTCACTGGTTGCCTCTTTGGAACACAATTTTCTTGCTGTCTTCCAGTGTTACTGTACATATTGCCCACCACTTCCTTAAGCACGGCGATAATCGCAAGATGTTCAATATTTGGTTGGGCGCTACGGTTTTGTTGGGCATTATCTTCCTGTTTTTGCAGGTAGCAGAATATAAAGAAGCCTACGGTCATTACGGACTGACGCTTCAGTCAGGTATTTACGGAACCACTTTCTTTATGCTGACCGGTTTTCACGGTGCCCACGTAACTATGGGAACTTTGATGCTGGCGATTCAACTGCTGCGTTCCTTCAAAGGCCAGTTTACTGCGGATGATCATTTTGGCTTTGAAATGGCATCCTGGTATTGGCACTTTGTTGACGTTGTTTGGGTAATGCTGTTCCTTTTTGTTTATATCCTTTAATAGGGGTTGGACAATAAAAAAGGCCGGGTAAACCGGCCTTTTTTATATCTATTCAGACGACACGGGATTAGGGGTTGGTTGGTACTACCCGTTCGGGATGAAGTTCCTGATCCCATGGGGCTTTGCTGCCGAGTTGGCCGGTGCCTATGCCATA
>JBFHKI010000188.1:0-4835 GCA_041595415.1 Pseudomonadales bacterium
AGGGGTGCCGACGCCACCAAATCAAACATTCTGTCCGTTCTTGGCGGGCTCAAATCCAACCCCGATGATTATGTTCAGGTCCATCTGATTGGCCACGGCAGCTTCGATGGCAACAACTACAAGTTCAACATCCCTGGCCCGGATATCACCGCAGAAGAAATCGCCAATGCGATGAACCAAATCGGCAGCAAACAGATGGTTGCCCTGATGACCAGTGCCAGCGGCGGCGCCATGACTGCGTTAAAACATGACAATCGCCTGGTCATAACAGCCACCAAAAGTGGACTGCAAAAAAATGCCTCCGTGTTTTCCCGATATTGGGCCAGGGGGTCAAACCTGAGCAGTGTTGACCTCAATAAAAATGAGATCATCAGTTTGGCTGAACTGTACGCCTATACCCAAAATGAAGTCAGTAAGTATTACCAGCGAGAAGGTCTGATCGCCTCGGAAGCCAGCCTCTTTGAAGGCCCTGAAACTCTCGACCCCGAATTATTCAGTCTGGCCCGTATCGGTCAGCTGGCAAACGCCAGTCTCTCGGCCACTGCCGAAGCGCTATTGTCCGAGCGCGCCAATGTTGAGGAAAAACTCAGCGAACTGTCCAGCCGACGCCAGCAACTTAGCGATGAAGAGTACTTTGCCGAACTGCAGGATCTGATGCTGGAGCTTGGTTTACTGCAACAACAGATTGATCAGGAGCTTGGGAACGGGGATGAATAAAGCGCTTCTAGTCATCCTGAGCCTGAGCTCCAGCCTCTGTTGGGGCTACGCCTATGATTACAGCGGTGACCGCGACCCTCTTCTACTGGACTGTGACAAACTGCACTGGACCGGACAGGACATTGCCGCCGAGAGTTGCTTTGCCACTCTGCGAAACGAATCGAGCTCAGCCTATATTCAGGCGGAGGCCGTTTGGGCCTTGGGAGATTTAAAAACCGCCAATTCACTCTTTGCAAAAGCCGTGGCGGCCGAGCCCGACAACCCCAAGATACGCACACGCTGGGGTTACCTTTATGTGCAAACTTTCCAGTACGGTGACGCCGCCGGTCTCTTTCAGGAAGCTCTGGAAATAAACCCCGACTATCAACCGGCCCGGATAGGTTTTGCCGCCGCAAGTACTTCACAGTTCTCCGCCGGTGGCGGTGACAGCCTGCTGGATATTCTCGAGGACAATGTCGACAACCTCGAAGCTCTGTTGATCATGGCCAAGATCTACCTGGAGCAACGCGATGTAGAGGGTGCCTTACCCTATCTGCAAGAAGCGCAAAACCAGCTCACCGACGACTTGCCACCGCTGAAACTTTACGCCTATCTGGCTGCGGCGGACTATATTCGCGGCGTTGACATAACGCCTTGGATAGACAAGGCTCTTGAAGTAAACGCTAACGACGGCGATATCTACGTGCACCTGGCCTATTTTGCCGAAGTCACCTATCAGTACCGAGATGCAGCCGAATTTCTAAAGCAGGCAACACGAATAGATCCCTTTAACTGGACAGCTCGAGCAGATCTGGGGCTGGCGCTGGCCAAACTTAACGAGGTAGATACCGCCCGAGAGCATCTGGAAGCTGCATATTCAGGAGATCCCTACAATCTTTCCAGCGTAAATATGCTCCGGCTGTTCGATACTTTCGGCGACTTTGTGGTTATTGAACGCAAACTCCCCTATCGGACCGAACAGGGTGACTTCAACGCCGAAATCCAGCTGCGATTGCACCGCGACGAAGCTCCGGTTCTGGGGCCCTATATTTTTGATTTGCTATCCGTGGCACTGCCGATTTATGTCGAGCGCTATCAGTTCCAACCTGTAGAGCCCATAGTGATCGAGCTCTACCCGAATCACGACGATTTTGCCGTTCGAACCCTGGGCGAGCCGATGATCGGCCCGCTGGGCATCACCTTTGGCTACCTCTTTGCCATGGACAGTCCCTCGGCCAAACCGGCCGGATCCTTCCACTGGGGTTCGGTTCTATGGCATGAATTAAGTCATGTATTCTCCCTGGAAGCCTCAGGGAGCCGGGTACCCCGCTGGTTCAGTGAAGGACTCTCTACCTATGAAGAGTGGAATAGCGGCCCTGCCAACCACTATCAGATTCCAAGCTATGTATTTGAGGCAATGGGACAAGATCGTTTTCTGCCAGTACGGGATCTGGACGCCGGTTTTCTGCGCCCCACCTACGAAAACCAACTCATTGTTTCCTACAATCAGGCGGGATTGATCTGCGACTTTATCGCCAGCAAATGGGGGCCTGAAGTCTTTTCACCCATGTTGCGAGCCTATCAGAACAGGGCAACTACCGACGAGGTTTTTGAACAGGTACTGGACATCAACCCCTTTGTCTTTGATCGACAATTCCGCAGCTATGTAGACGAGCTTTTTGGCACTGTGATCAATCGCTACGACGACTGGATCGCCCTGCGAAACAACCTGGGTGCCTACCTGGCGGCCGAGGACTGGCAAAAGGTTATAGAAACCGGTAACCAGGCACTGAACATATACCCGGATTACACCGAATCCGATGCGGTTTACGAACCCATGGCCACAGCCTACCGCCGACTGGAAGACAGCGAATCGGAACTGCAACTCCTGCAAAACTACTTCGCCCGCGGTGGCTATAACCCCGCCATGCTGACCCGTTTGGCCGAGCTTCTGCAAAATGCGGGAAACAGCCAACAACGACACAAGGTTTTGCAATATTTACGCTGGGTAGCGCCCTTTGATGAAGAACTGCACAAAAATCTGGCTACCAGTTATACCCAGAACTATGAGGTGGAAAATGCCATTCTGGAATACAACATTCTGCTCGACACCGGCACCCAGGATATTGCCAGTGCCCATCTGGGTATAGCCAAACTGCATCTCGCCGAAGGCCGGACCGAACTTGCCCGGCGCCATACACTTCTGGCACTCGAAGCGGCACCCTACTTCCGGGAAGCGCAAAACTTACTTTTTCAGATCACACAACAGGACAACTAATGAACGACGTTACTGAAGCTCCATCTTCTGCCCAGGTTTCGAACTCAATGTCAGCTGAAGCAGAAAAAATCGCCGCCGATTTCCAGACGGCAACATCGGCTATTCGCTCCGAAGTTGGCAAGATTATTGTCGGGCAGGATGAGGTGGTTGAATCCCTGTTGATTACCCTGTTAGTCGGGGGACACTGTTTGATTACCGGTATGCCGGGCACGGCAAAAACCTTGCTGGTTCGCACCCTCAGTCAGGCTCTCGGACTGTCTTTCAAACGTATCCAGTTTACGCCAGACCTGATGCCGACAGACATTACCGGTACCGATATTATTGAAGAGGATCCCGCAACTGGGCATCGCACCTGGAGCTTTGTACAGGGGCCGGTTTTTGCCAACGTACTGCTCGCCGACGAGATAAACCGCACACCGCCAAAAACACAGTCCGCCATGCTTGAAGCCATGCAGGAAGCCTCGGTGACAGTGCGGGGGACAATCCATCAGCTGCCATCGCCCTTCTTTGTTCTGGCCACCCAGAACCCTATCGAAATGGAAGGTACCTACACTCTGCCGGAAGCCCAACTGGACCGTTTTCTCTTTAATGTACTACTCGACTACCTGAGTGCCGATGAAGAGATGGATGTGTTGCGCCGCAATACAGCGGGAACACCTCTACCGGAGATCAACAGCTGTACCAACGCAGAACAAATACTGCAGTTCCAATGGCTGGTTCGCCAGGTTCCGGTGGAAGACAAGGTGGCACAAAAGGCCGTTAACCTGGTGCGCGCCACACGCCCCTCGGAGCCCACATCGCCAGACTCGGTAAAAAAATATCTGAAGTACGGATCCAGCGTGCGGGCGACCCAGTTTATTACCCTGGCGGCCAAGGCTCGAGCTCTACTGCAAGGCCGCTATCACGTTACAGAAGATGATCTGGTTGCGCTGGCCAAACCGGTACTGCGCCACCGCGTTATCACCAATTATTTTGCCGATTCGGATGGCGTAACTGCCGACCAGATTCTCGACGAAATTATCGCCAAAACCCTTTAACTGACCCGGTCATCGCAGAATGCCAACTCCAGCCGAATTACTTAAACCGGAAGTCCTGCAAGGGCTCTCCAATCTCGATCTGATCGCCCGATCAGCTATCGAGGGGTTTCTAATCGGCTCACACCGATCGGTACAACACGGCTTCAGCCAGGAATTTGCCGAGTATCGAGCCTACCGGGAAGGCGATGACCTGCGTTTTGTTGACTGGAATGTATTTGCCCGTACCAATCGCACCTATCTGAAACAATTCCAGGGTGAAACCAATACCCATTTAACAACTCTGATCGATGCAAGTGCGTCAATGGGCTTTGCCTCGGGAAAAGTAAGCAAATACCAATACGGCTGTTATTTGGCTGCTTCTCTGGCGCATCTGGCAAAACGCCAACAGGATGCCATTGGCCTGATGATTTTTCAGGATCGAGTAGTCGATTTCCGTCCACCCAGCTCCCGATCGGAAGCTCTGCCTTCAATCTTGCATGCACTTGAACACACTACCCCCGGTGCCGGAACAGATTACGGCAACCCGGTTAGAGATTGCTGCGAGCTGATCCAGAAACCCGGCATTGTGGTAGTAATCTCAGACTTTTTGGACCAGCCGGAAAAGATTCTCAATGAACTGCAACCCCTCAGGGGACGCGGTCAGGACATAATCCTTTTTCAAGTGCTGGACCCTCAAGAGCTGGATTTGCAACTAAAAAAAGCTATGCAATTCAAGGACATGGAAACCGGGCAAAGTATCAATGTCGATCCGGAATTTGCTCGCAAAGAATACAGTGAACGCATTCTTGAACACATCGGTAAAATCAAGGAGGTGGCAAATGCCA
>JBFHKI010000189.1:0-4739 GCA_041595415.1 Pseudomonadales bacterium
CTGGCGAGTACGCCATGCTTCATGCAGCGGCAGAGAAAGGCTGGCTCGACCTGGAGCCAACCATGATGGAAAGCCTGCTTGCCATGAAGCGTGCAGGTGCTGACGGTATCTGGACTTACTATGCCCCTACAGCAGCCAGGCGTCTTAAAGGCGAATAATAAAAGCTGCTTTATTTATAGGCATTGTCTTCCCGGTTGATTACAAGTTGAATCCCTCGTTTCGTTCATTTCTGCGGCTTTGTTGAGGCTGTTGGGCAGTCTCAAATTACGCAAATTCGGTGGATTTTTATTTGGAATAGCTAAATCTGTAGTTTTTCCTTTTGTCTTATTGATAGCCTTATTTCAAACCGAATGCTCGGTGCGTGTGATCCTGTAGGTGTCCGCGTTCTGCGCTGTTATTTGTGTAGGGTGACATTATGAAAAAACAATTAGCTACAAGTATCTTGGTAAGTCTTTTACCTATATCGGCTTTGGCGCATCACGGTACAAACAGTCAGTTTGATCCGAACAAGCCATTATCTCTCAGTGGTGTCGTGACCGAGCTGAAGTTCGTGAATCCACACTCCTATGTCTACTTTGACGTTACCAATGCCGAAGGCGAAGTAGAGAACTGGCACTGTGAAATGCGTGCGGCCAATGCCTTGAAACGATCCGGCTGGACCGAGGATATGTTTCAGCCTGGTACGGTAATATCGCTTGAAGGTATTGCTTCCCGAAAAGAGCCGAATGGTTGCTATGTTGAGACTTTGGCGTTAGGGGGTGGTGAGGCCATCAATCGGTACGCACAGCTTGATGACCAAGAGTCCGGGCAAGAAATAAAACGTGTTGCGACAACTTCCTGGGGTGTTCCAAATCTGGCGGGCGATTGGGCCGCAAGGCAGCAGTTGCCGGATACGACGGAACAGCCAAGCTATCTGGGTGGTCCTCCGGGTATGGGTGCTCCTGCCGGTGCTGGTGGTCCTCCAGACGGTATGGGAGCGCCTCCGGGTGGTGCAGGGGTGACTCTAACTGCTGCTGGTCAGATTGCTATGGCGGAGCTGCAAGCAACTGCAGATGAAAATGTCGGACGTCTGGACTGTAAGCCCAGAGACTTTTTCTCGGACTGGGTGTTTGATCAACACAGCAACCGCATTATTCAGGAAGAAGACAAGATAACTATGCGGTACGGTTTTATGGATACTGAGCGGGTTATTTACCTGAATATGTCTGAACACCCCGACAACATCCTGCCCTCTTTTGCCGGCCATTCGATCGGTTGGTGGGAAGGTGAAGAGCTGGTTGTCGATACGATTGGTTTTGCGCCCAAACTTATGATTCAGGGACCAAGGATTGCCGGGGCGACTTCTGACCAGTATCACGTTGTTGAGCGCTTTAGCGTAGACAATGAGGCGGGGGAGCTCACGCGTAGTTATATCGCTGAAGATCCGCTTTATTGGGCCAATGGATACCAGCAGACCGGAGAACAGACGATTTATCTTGCGGATTATCCTTGGGAACCCTATCAGTGTGAGGATTTAACCGTCGAGTAAATTGGTTAACTGACCACGCTATCGTCAAGATAGTGTGGTCAGTATTTCTCTGACTAGGTTAGTACGGGACCCTCAGAGTTAAACGTTGAAGCGAAAGTGCACTACGTCACCGTCAGCAACAATGTATTCCTTGCCTTCCAGCCGCCATTTGCCGGCGTCTTTTGCGCCAGCTTCGCCTTTGCAGGCTATGTAGTCGTCGTAGCCAATCACTTCAGCGCGGATGAAACCTTTTTCAAAGTCGGTGTGTATCTTGCCCGCAGCCTGGGGTGCGGTGGCGCCCACAGGTATCGTCCAGGCGCGAACTTCCTTAACTCCCGCGGTAAAGTATGTGTGCAGTTCGAGCATTTCGTAGCCGGCACGAATTACCCGGTTGAGTCCCGGCTCTTGCATGCCCAGGTCAGAGAGAAATTCGAGTTTGTCTTCTTCGTCCAGCTCGGCAATTTCTGCCTCGAGTTTATTACAGATGGTCACCAGGCTGGCGGACTCGCGGTCGGCAATTTCAGCAACTGCATCCAGTAACGGGTTGTTCTCAAAACCATCTTCAGCCACATTGGCGATATACAGCATGGGCTTGATGGTGAGCAGATTCAGGGGCTTGAGGGCAGCCAGTGTGGCCTCGTTAAAGCTGTAATTGCGTAACGGGTGTCCCTGGTTGAGATGTTCGATTATGGGGTCTACGATTTTGAGCAGGGCCAGTGCATTTTCATCTTTACCCTTGGCGGCCCGTTCTGCGCGGGCCTTGGCCTTCTCGACGGTATCCAGGTCGGCCAATGCCAGTTCGGTATTGATAGTTTCAATATCGCTGGTCGGGTTTATTGTGCCGTCTACATGCACAACATTGTCGTCGACAAAACAGCGCACCACATGGGCAATAGCATCGGTTTCACGAATATTGGCAAGAAACTGGTTGCCCAGTCCCTCGCCTTTGGAGGCGCCTGCAACTAATCCGGCAATATCAACAAATTCCATACTGGTGGGTATAGTTCTCTGTGGTTTGACGATTTCAGCAAGGGCGTCCAGTCGTGGGTCTGGCACCGGCACAATGCCAGTATTGGGTTCGATGGTGCAAAAAGGGAAGTTTGCTGCATCGATTCCGGCCTTGGTTAAGGCGTTAAAAAGGGTTGATTTGCCAACGTTGGGCAAACCGACAATTCCGCAATTAAATCCCATCTCTTGTTATATCTCAGGCGTTATTGGTGTGAAGTTGATGCATGGCTTTTTCCCAGTTGCCATTCAGGGCGAGCGGGAGGTTGTGCAATGCGCGGTTCATGCTGTCCAGAATTTTGTCCCGGTCATCCGGACCCGCTTTGGATAGCACATAATTGCTGACTAATGCGGCTTGACCCGGGTGGCCAATACCGATTCGCAACCGGTAAAAGTCGCGTTGGTTGCCCAAACTGGCAATGATGTCTTTGATACCGTTGTGGCCGCCAGCGCCGCCATCGTATTTGAAGCGGGCAATACCTGGTTCGAGATCGAGCTCGTCATAGGCAACTAAAATTCGATTCGGAGCTATTTTGTAAAAATTCGCCAGCGCGGCAACACTTTGACCGCTGCGATTCATAAAGGTGTCGGGGATCAGAACACGGAGCTTTCTATTGTCCACCAAGGCTTCACCTACGCGGCCAAAAAAACGCGCATCGCTGCGCAGCTCGATATTGTGCTGTTGACAGAACAGAGAGACAAAATCCTCGCCGGCATTGTGCCGGGTACCCGCATAACGGGCGCCCGGGTTGCCAAGTCCGACGAGGAGTTCAATAGACTGATTCACTGCCTTTCCTTGCGGTCAGCAGTAGATCAGTCTTCAGACTTCTCTTCTGACTCTTCTTCAGAGGCTTCTGCGTCGGTCTCGTCTTCTACAACGGCAGTCTTGATAGCGTGTACCGAGGCGACCGGTTGGTCGTGCTCTTCGCCATGTGACAGAACAACGCTTTCAACGCCCTTGGGCAGTTTGATATCGCTGATATGAACGGTTTGGTCCATCTCAATTTCAGCCATATCCACTTCCAGATATTCTGGCAGATCCGCAGGCAAACAGCTGATTTCCAGATCAGACAGGTTGTGAGTAATCTGGCCACCCTGGGTTTTCACACCGATACAGCTTTCTTCGTTGGTGAAGTGAAGTGGTACACGGGTTGTCAGTTTCTGGTTTTTAGAAACGCGTTGAAAATCGACATGCATAATCAGTGGTTTTGCCGGATGACGCTGTACATCCTTCAAAATGACGTCTTGGCTTTTACCATCCACCGTCAGAGTGACGATGTGAGAGTAGAAAGCTTCGTTATCGAGTGAATGCGCGATGTCCTTGTGCAGGATCGAGATCGACTCAGGCGCTTTCTTGCCGCCATAGATAATGGCGGGTACTTGTCCAGCCAGGCGACGAAGGCGGCGGCTCGCACCTTTCCCTTTGTCTTCCCGGCTCGTTGCGGTCAGTTCAAAATCAGTCATGATATTTTCTCCAGACTGTTAGCCCGTCCAGCTTTGCGACCAGTCTCGACGGGGGTTAAGTTAGACTCTTTTGAGTCACTAATATTGGCGAAATGCCAAATTCGATAGCGAGTTCCCTAGGCAGGGAACATGGCGGATATGGATTCCTCATTACTTACCCGGCGCATTGCTTCAGCAAGCATTTTTGAAAGGCTTAGCTGGCGAATACGGCTGCACTTTTGTGCTTCTTCGGATAAGGGGATGCTGTTGGTTACAACCAACTCGTCCATCATGGAGTTGTTGATATTGTCTATGGCTTTGCCAGACAGTACCGGGTGTGTGCAGTAGGCGACAACCTTTTTGGCGCCAGCTTCTTTTAGTGCGGTGGCGGCTGAGCAGAGGGTTCCCGCAGTGTCGATAATGTCATCTACCAGAATACAGGTGCGGCCTTCTACTTCGCCAATGATATTCATCACTTCTGCAACGTTGGCTTGTGGGCGGCGTTTGTCGATGATGGCCAGATCTGTGCCCAGTTTTTTGGCGAAGGCTCTGGCGCGAACCACGCCGCCAATATCCGGGGATACCACTAGCAGATCCTGATAATTCTGGCGTTGCATATCTTCGAGCAGAATGGGTGTACCGTAGATGTTATCCACCGGCACATCAAAGAATCCCTGAATTTGTTCGGCGTGAAGATCGATGGTTAAAACCCGGTCAACGCGAACGGTAACAATCATGTCGGCGACGACCTTGGCGGTGATAGGCACCCGCGATGAGCGTACAC
>JBFHKI010000190.1:0-4722 GCA_041595415.1 Pseudomonadales bacterium
ACATAGGCTTGCATGTCCGACTCTTCCCTGTTTGAGGTTGCCGTAAAGAGCGCATCAAAATTGTCTGTTGGCGTCCAGTGCAAGGCACCCGACAAAATATCGTTGTTCTGTTCACCATAGGATTTGTTGATAGTCACACTATCTACATAACCACCGCGATAAAGGCTGGCGGCGGTCAGTTTGGTTTTAACTGTATCGCTCAGGGGAATATCAACATTAACAACCATATCCTGGCGATCAAAGGAACCACCGGTCAAACGAACTCTGGCACCAAATTCCTCGGCTGGCTTTTTGGTAATGTATTGAATAGCACCACCGATAGCGTTTTTACCAAAATAGGTTCCCTGTGGACCGCGCAAAACCTCAATACGTTCCAGCTCAACCACATTGGCCAAACCACCCTGGGTACCGGTAAGCGCCACGCCGTCGATGTACCGAGCGACACCACCTACCCCACGTACAGTAAAGTTACCCTGGGCTCCACCCTGGCGGCCACCACCCTGGATATCCACATTTGGCAGAAGAACCTGGAGATCTTCGACGTTTTCGATACTTCGCAGATCCAAGTCTTCCGATGTGATTGCGGTAATAGCAATAGGTACTTCTTGCAGGTTCTCTTCACGCCGACGCGCGGTAACCAGTACTTCTTCAACCCGAGCTTGTTGCCCTTCACCTGTCTGCGCGGCGACATAATCGGTTACCCCCAGACTGGAGAAAAAACCTATAAAGGCCGTAAACAGTTTCTTATCAAGTGTCATGGATTCACTCCCCTTAGTTTTTTGTTGATCACGATCCGTTTCAATTTTTGAAATCTTGATCGCGCCATTTTCAGAGAGACCACCTTCCAAACCCGAGCCTTCAAGCAAAATACTGAGCGCTTCAAAGGTTTCAAACCGACCTTTTAGGGCTCCGGTTTGATGGGACTGAACATCCTGATAAGGGAAAAGCAAAATAGAGTTGGTTTGCTCTGCCAGCAAATTGAGTGCATCGGCCGCATTCAAAGCTGGAATATCAAGATCAAACCTTTGAGGAATTGCTGTATCTTCTTGCGCTGCACAAAGGCAGCTAAAGAAAAACAAAGCAACAACTAACAACCACCCTGAGCAAACGAACCGGTTTGAACAGAGTGAGTACCCCCCTCTCAACTTCTTTTGTTCTCTTTTGAGATGTCCACCCCCCAGAGTTTGGTATAAAGCCTGGGTGGCAGCCTCTACTGAAATAAAACAAAAGGCTGTTATAAAACCGTAAAAATAATTCATCATCCCGGGAATTAATTCACCGAGGGGCGCCGACTTTCTCAATAAATCCCCCGTGTTTTAGATACATGGCCATTTATGGCTCTATTTATCTACTAGGTCATTTGTGGCTCTGTTTATCTACTTGGCAGTTTTCAGCTTAACCTGGTTGTAATTAACCCTTTCCGCCTGAATACCAAAGTTTGCCTCCAGTGCGGCAAACATATTCTCGACATCGCCCACTTTGAACCTGCCGCCAATTTGTAATTGTTTTAAATCCGGATCCGCAATTTCAATGCTCAGAGTTGTATAACGACAGATTTCTGAAACAACTTGCTCCAGAGACTCCCCGGAAAATACAAGAAACCCTTCTCGCCAGGATTCAAGCCTGTCGATTTCATCCTCCTCGATAAACTCGACTCCTGCTCTCAATTCAAGTTGATCGACATAAAGACGCTCTAAGACCTCCAAACTAACCGCCTGCCCAGCATCTAACACCCCCAGATCTCTGGATACTGTATGAACAAATGGATCCTGGTCATGATCGGTATCCTGTTCTCCTGTTTCCAGAACAGAACCTCCCAGCGAAGCCAAAGCAATACGCCCCTCGGTGACCAGAACTTTCACATCGTTTTGCTGGATATGAACAGTAAAGGCCGTTCCCAATGCCTGTACCCGGCCTGCACCCGCATAAACCCGAAAAGGCCGTTCCGGATTTTTACTTACATCAAAGTGCGCCTCTCCCTGCAGAAGATGGATGTTTCGAAATTTATCGTTGTACTCTACTCGTATCTGCGAATTGGTATTGAGTAGAACAGTAGAGCCGTCATCCAAAACCAGGTTTTTTTGCTGCCCGACAGCGGTGACATACAAACCGTTCGTCTCAAATTCCGGCGCACTGGTAATAAAAAGTGTCAGGGACAGGAAGGCAATTAAACTCAGAGTTACCAGTGCTCCAGTCCAGCCTTTGATGTTAAAACCCCGGGAGGATAAAAACCGGATCAGCCCTTCGTTTCGACCCGGTGGCACCATTAGCTCGGTAAGTACATTGTTGGCCCAAAAAGCATTCAGACTTGTCAGAGCTTGTCTGTGAGCCGGGCTGCGTGCAAGCCATTCTCTAAGGGATTCCAGCTCCTCTTTTTGAAGAGGCTCATCGGCATCCAATCTGCCCAACCACCGCGATGCTTCAAGATCAATGGTCCGCCGGTCGGGGAAGTGACGAATATTACCCATTAGCTCCTCCCCCCTGCTGAATCGATTTTCTGGTGATGCTCGCGGAAGTCCTTGAGCTATATGTCTGCTCTCGCCGCAACATATAATCTCTACAGCTAAGGGCTCCGAGGCTGATGTTTTTTTCCACTGTACTGCGCGAAACGCCTAAACGTTCAGAAATTTCCTTATGCGACAAACCGTGTACTTTACGAAGTAAATAAACATGACGACATTTTTCCGGTAGGCTGGCTACTGCCTCACAATACAAACCAACAGTATAGTTTGCCTCTACCTCCTGTTCAGGGCTGACGGAAGTTTCCATCGACAAACCGGCTTGGCACTCTTCAATGTAATCCGTCATCTGTCGCGATTTGCGTGTCAGCTCATTTAAAGCCAGATTCTTGGCTATACTGAACAGAAAAGCCTTAGGTTGCTCAATCCAGCCCTTGTCCTGCTCCGCACTGTAGGCTTTCAAAAAAGCTTCCTGCGCAACGTCTTCTATATCCTGCTCGCTACTGAGAAACCTGGCCAGAAACCTTTTCAAAAAAGTTGCGTGTTCCAGAAACATACGGGACACCCCTGAGGGTGCATCTTTTCGAACACCCGTCATAAGCTCCTCATTGTCATTCATATAGTGTTCCCCCGTACCCACTATAGAAACCCGAAGGCTGATCCGCTCAGCCTACCAAGATAATCGTAAAAACTGTATCTCTTTCATGCGAGCCATATAACAAGCAAAGGAGTAAAAACCTTATTTTTAATTCAACCCAAGCGAAAAATAGGTTGCCACAATTAAAAAAGGCCCCGTTACGGGGCCAAAACTCAAACGCCGTTAAAGCGATTAGAAGTTATAACTATATTGCAAGCTAATGGTACGAAACGGACTGGGAGCATCTGCCGTAATGCCCTGATCCCCGGCGGGGGCTCCGCTGAGAATTGCTCCCGTGGGTGCTGCAGGGGGGCCGCTGAAATCAGCTGACAACTCATTGGTGATATTGGTGCCGATCAGGCTTAGATCCCAATTCCCTTCATAACTGGACAGACTCAAGCTCAAATCGAAGGTAGTCAGGCTATCAGACGGATATGTCTCGTTGATCTGACTAACCATTTCATCCCGAAAGCGAGTGAAGGCCTGAGTTGACAACATAAGGCCGGAACTCAGGGACATTTCATGTAACAGGCCAAAACTGCTGGTCAGTTTGGGTGCCTGAGCCAAATCCGTTCCATCATTAGCATTCACCGCATCGGCGTAGGTAAGACCGCCAGAAAGGCGCACCGAATCGCTGACCTGCCATTGACCATCCATCTCGATACCCTGTGATTCGGCATCAATATTTCGTGTCAGGAAAAATGCCGTGGCCGGGCCGAGTACTTGAAAAGAGGTCTCTTGGAAATCATCAATCTCGGTTTTAAATATCGCCAGATTCAAGTTTGCTGCGCCACCGGCTAATGTCATTTTTGCACCCAGTTCAACTGTCTGGGCAGTTTCCGTTTTAACTCTGGCGCCACCCAAACTTACATCAAGAGAGGGGTCAGCCGTTCCCACTTCGGCAGACTCGGCAAAACCACCAGTTTTGCTGCCTAAACCATAGGAGGCATAAAGCATGGTGTTGTCGTTCAGATCGTACTGAACATTTAAATTGCCATTAAGGAAGCTGTCATCAAATGCCAATGGCGCATCAAATGGTGGATTGATTACCGTATTCCAAAGAGTTGCGGGTGTGCCCTGCACCCGTTCGAAATTGGCATCTTTTTGTTCGTCGGTATAACGCAAACCCAAACTGGTTCGCAGCCTGTCACTATGGTTCACCGTAACCTGGCCAAACAGGGATACTGTTTCAGTATCCTGGGTAAAATTATTGGTAAAAGTGCCATTAAAGGCCTGCTGTGAATAATCACCTATAGCCGGTGGCGGAAAGTTTGGAGTACTGAAGTTTTGTTGCTCAGAAGAGTCCCACTCACTATTAAAGTAGAATAAACCCGCCATGTAAGAAATGTCGTCCTCCTCAGGCGAAGCCAGGCGGAATTCTTGCGAGAACTGACTGTAATCCTCATCCCGGGCAAAGTAGGTGCTATAAAGCGAAATTTCGCCGGGATTCAGAATTACATAGTTCACTTCGTCCACGGCATTGCCGAAATCAAAGTCGTCAAAAAATTTGATGTCATAACTGGCAACAGAGGTAACTGACGTGAAGGTAAGATCACCAAGTTGATAATCGACATTAATACTAAAGGTATCCACCGAAGTATCGTGGTTGCTCTCACCACCTGGACA
>JBFHKI010000191.1:0-4722 GCA_041595415.1 Pseudomonadales bacterium
GCAAAATAAAAACAGGGTCAAAGCCGCCAGACCTATGCTGGGTAACCAGGGGCGCAACTTGTTGCGGGCCGGTTTGGGACGGAAGTCTCCGGTCAGAAGATTGGCTTCAGGGGTTGGCTCGGCAAAAGCCCAATTGATCGGGTTGCTGTTCAGCCTACAGCTATCCAAAACCCATTTTGGCAACTGATCACGCTCAAGACCGTAGCACTGCATATGCAGGCTCTCATGCTGGGATTTGCGCAGTTCCAATAGCTGCCAGACAAAATCCCTCCTCCCGGAAAAACCTTCACATGCGCCGGTTCTAACCAACAGTCGATCTGCCCCAACAGCAGCCAGAGTTATAAACCCCTCCTCCAGTGGCAAAGCCAAAACATCGGGAAAAAAAGATCGGACACGCGCAGAAGAATCTTCCACAAGCATCTGCAGCTTGAACATTTCTGTTTTGGGGATAGCAGCAACACGAGCCTTACGTTCTGTATCAACAGCACAGATAACCAGATGCATATCCTCAACGGGCAGCAAAAGCTCATCTTCCAGAATCCAGGGCAACAGGGCTTTCCATTTGCTTTTTGGCGCATCGGGAAGCTCTACCTGATGGAAGCTTATCTGGTCAGAACTTACCCAGAGTTGCATATCTCCCAGCTCAGCAGAGCCCCTGGCGGGATCAGCCAGAAAATCATCTATATGGGTTAATTCAGGATTCATCAGCTGCTGTATCCAAGATGGAACAATCAAAGGTCGATACGATACCTTGCTCTCTGTCTGAAAGTACAACAGGAAGGGTTTGGAACTCGCGTAAAAAAACCGAAACATTAGTGCCTTGACGATGCATCAGGCTGCGCATTTTTATTTGCTGATCAAGCAAATTAATGGTCGTCAGCAATTCAAAATACTCAGAACGTACCTGAACCATACTTCTCGGCAACTGTTGCTGTAGCTCGGAAACACTCATATAGCCGGTTGATTGTGCAACAAAGCTGTAAAAATCATCCAGAGATTCGAAAGGTCGTTCCAACAGAACTTCCTCCACCAGAAAAGAATCCATAACCGAAGACAGGGCAGCGAGCAATTCCGCCCGGGCAGTATTGATATTAATTCCGCTCTTGCCAGGCAAAGCAGTAATATAAGGATACAGTTGTAATAAATCAGCACTGCTGTATCCCGGCAGGCCGGCCAATTCATCAACACTGACTATGGCACGATTGGCACTGAGGCGTGACGGAGACTGCAAGCTGTATTCCGCATCCTCCGCACTACCGGATATCAATAATTCGGAATCGGCATCTGTCCAGTCGACAATAACAGCGGCGCGTAGCTCACTGGAATCCAGTTGTAACAGGGCCAATAGATTCAAATACAGCTCCAGATCACTGGAATAGAGCGAAGCCAGGTCGTCATTCCAGCTATCGATGTTGTAGCTTCTGAGGTTGTTCAAGTTGAACCGCCCCTGTAAATCACGAATACAACCGCTGAGAAACCCGCCTTCGACGGGCAAAACCGGTAACGGTTGGGCCCAGTTCTCATCCAGAGAATCTGTCTGATTGTCTTCGGCATCATCGACGAGGACACGTCGAGCCCAACTCTCGGCGCTAAGAGCCAACAAGATACTTTGATCCTGAATCAAAGCGCGACTGCTGGTGCTTTTCTCTAACTGATGCCGATAACTGATCTGGCTAATCATCAACAGGCAAAGACCCGAAAAAATAAGCACGGCCAGCAGAGCAAAACCCTCTTGTCGGCGACTAACCATCTAGCCCTCACCCGCATCTTGATCACTATCGTCATCCTCACCTGCCGTTCTGCCTCGTTCCAGATCCAATCCGGTTACTCCCGGCAACAAGCGAGTCATCGTTAACCCATCGACCGTTTCAATAGTGACCCTGATCATACGCGGCATTAGATTTTCGCCACTCCCCTGGAGGTTTAAGGGCGGCCAAACCGTTTCAAAGTAATTTTCCGGGTTCAGTTGTTCAAATTGAACATCTGCGACACCTTCCATTAACACGCGTTCTTGTACCTCATCCGTGGATGGCGCATCCAAAGCGGGCCAGGTTGCTCTTATCAATTCGCCCTCATCCGAGAGACTGTAGGCAACTCTCATCATGCCTCCCGGTGAAACCGGAAGACTTGGTAAGCCTCCCCGGGTAAATTTCACCAGATACGGATCAACACCTGCGATATAGGCACTCTCAATCACGCCAAACTGATCTCTGGTTGGCCGCTGTCTAATATGTAACAAGTCCTGACCTATCAAGGCCCAAAGCGCATGAAAAGCCTGCTCTGGTGCCACTTCCTCCCGGTTGCGCTGCTCCATATTGGCTACCATCAAAAAGCCTTGCACGCTAAAAACGGACAGCAAGGCAAATATAATCAAAGCCACCAGCACCTCGATTAGAGTAAAACCTGAACCTGTCCTTTTATACGACATGCTGTCCAGACTATTCGGCAATAAGGTATATGGCGAGCAATGCCATATTGGCACCGGTTTCGGCATCGGGGAAAACCTCAACCTGATAGCGGTAAAAATCCTCTGCCAGAGTAGACTCCGCTTCCAGACTCCAATCCCAATCCCGGCCAAGAGCTTGTTCCGAACCGGAAGATTCCGCCAGCCCGCTGCGCTCGACCCACCCCTCAACCAATTGATACTGCTCCATAAGTTTATTCCAGGCTACCGTCTCGGCCGCCAGTCGCTCCTGCATGGCAAATCGTTCGTTGGCAATTTGCCCAACCTGGGAAACCGCAAAGCCGATAAGCAATGCACTGATAACCAGAGCAATGAGCACCTCGATAAGGGTAAAGCCCCTGCAAGAAGCCAGGTGCCTAAAAGGAAGCGCGGCTTTCATAACCTGTCTCGCCGTCAACGCGCCAAAATACTGCGCGAATCGAACCGGAACTGTCTTGTAAAAAAAACTCTCCATCGGACATGGCCTCACCCGAGGGCATGAAAACCATCAAGGGTTCAACCGGCTCAGCTGCCTGCGACAAGCTATCAGCTTCCCCCTCCTGCGGTTCGGGCACGTCGTGTTCGGCAATAAACCCGGGGGATTCCACATCCTCTCCCAATCGGGCCTGTATGTTTTCCGGAAGGACTAATACCCCCTCGTGTTTGACCACAAACCATTGGTGGTCAAACCAACTGACGGCCTGCAGCTGATTGCCTGATACACGAAAACCATAGAGCCCACCCTCAAGCACAGATCGATCGGAAAGGCTTTGCATCCAGAGGCCGATACGTTCAGCCTGAGTATCCAGATCACGGCTTTCCAGCTGTCGAAAACCCAAAGCAACCAGACCAATTCCTATCGCCAAAATAGCCAAAGCCACCAACACCTCAACCAGGGTAAAGCCCTTTTCGGCCTTGGGCTCTTTCACAGCTGTTGTAACACTATTGTTTACCAATTACCCAAATCGGCAGCATCTCCCTCTCCACCTTCCAGGCCATCTGCGCCAAGAGAGTAAATATCAAAGTCCAAACCGTGCAGACTTGGGTTGCGGTATTGGTATTCCGATTCCCAAGGGTCCATCGGCATGGCATCCAAATATGGACCTCGCCATGATCGTGCGGTTGAGGGTTCACTGATCAAGGCTTCCAAACCCTGGGATTCGGTCGGATACGCAAAGTTATCCAAACGGTAGAGCTTCAGGGCACTCTCAATTGCGTTCAAATCCGCTTCGACTCTCTTTTCTTCGGCTTTACGTAATTGGTTAAAGACTGTTGGCGCAACAATAGCGCCCATCAAAGTAATGATAATTACCACCACCATCACCTCTACCAGGGTAAAACCCGCTGAGCTTTTCACGGCAAATTTTGGGCTGTTACTCTTCGGTTTGTTCATCTTCACTCCTCTGTTTTTATGGTTAACCCACAAGCTCATTCATTTGCATGATCGGTAGCATCACCGCCAGCACAATGGTTAATATCATCAGACCTATAACAACTATCAATATGGGGTTCATCAGCTTCAGGAAGGTATCCACAGAACTCATCAATCTGGACCGGTAAAAATCGGCAACGCGCAACAACATGGCCGACAATTCGCTGGAGGCCTCACCACTTCCGACCATATGAATTAAAAACCCGGAGCCCGCATCCGCTTCTTTCAGGGCGTTATGCAAACTGGAACCTCGCCGCATGGACTCTGTCACCGCTTCGAACCGGGATTTCAGTTCCCGATTATTTACCAGGGTGGAAGAAATACTCAAAGCCGAAAGCGCAGGCACACCACTTTGCAACAAAGTGCCCAAACTGCGGGACCAGTCGGCCAAATCCGCCATAAGCATCCACTTACCAACGCCGGGGATCCGCAATAATTTAGCGTGCCATCTCTGCTTTAAAAGCGGCTTTCGCATGGCCAACTGAAAAGCGACAAAAGCCACAATCAAGCCTAAAAGGATAAACAAACCATAACTTTGCACAAAATTACTGATGGCCACTATGATTCGGGTTATTAACGGAAGTTCAGCCTGGGAACTGATGAACACCTGTGTAATTCGGGGCACTACCCACACCATCATAAAACTGACCACTGCAATACTGCCCCCAACCAGAATCGAGGGATAAATCAGCCCCCGGGTAAAAACTTTCTGATTCTCAGCACCTATTTCAAGATCGTCGGCCAGACGAATAAGAATACTGTGCAAATGACCGGTTTCTTCACCTACGCCAACACTGGCAATAACACTGTCGGGGATTTTGTAGGGTGACCGACTCATGGCTTTGGA
>JBFHKI010000192.1:0-4721 GCA_041595415.1 Pseudomonadales bacterium
CACCGATAGTGACAGCAGACGATTTGATCAGGTACAGACCACTCCGGGAACCTCGGGGCGTTTGCCCGTCGAGTTGATCTGGACAGATCTGAGCTCGGGAAGTAGTTACACTCTTTCCGACAATGTAGAGGAGCGAACCCGCTTTACCGGCAATCTCAGTGGCGACTGCCGCAGATACTCTCGTTTGACTATATCTATTACGGAGTTTGATTACCTTTCTGTTCCAGCTGGAAACTATTACGACCGGTTTCAAATTCGAACCCGTTCAAATGGTAGCTCCTATGACTACATCTACATCGACGTGGATGTTCCCGAATTTGTGCGTGTCAGCTTCCCCAATGGCAATATAGCCATACCCTACAGCCCAAGCGTTGACCAGCTTGTTGTTGAACAGTTTTGTATTTACACCAATGCCTCTGACGGTTCAGTCGGAGTCGCTATCAATGTTCAGAATAACGATGATGACGGCAATCACTCTGTGCTGGATAATGGCGTAGATCAAATCGATTACTCCTTCGAGTTCCGCACAGCTGGAGGTGGAGTAACCCTGGGCACCATCGATACGGAAAATGGTATGGCCGAGGTGCAAACTACGCACGCTGATACTCAGTCGAACATATGTGCGGTGAGTGGTAATACCCATGAGCTCGCTGTCTCTGTGTCAGCTGCCGATATGGCCGCTGCAGGAGCGGGTCGTTACAGCGATACAATTACCGTAGTTGTTGAGCCAGCCCTCTAGATAGATATACCGGGAGCTTGGGAAAGTGCAGAAGACGCAAAAACAATTTCGCTACCGGGCTCTGGCAGCGGTATTAATAGGATCATTCGGTTGTACAGAGGCGATTGCGGATTTTGAAAATGATAATCCCAGCAGCTGGAATTGGCCCTTTCCTTTTATTCTGTCTGGCGATGAGTCCATTGAAAATGATACCTGTGTAGTAATGTCCAACAGCCCCAGTTGGTTTTTCAGGTTATACCGCATTATGGTTTCGGATAACGACAGCAATGGTTTTGTATTGGAGCAATATTCGCCCAATACCTCGGGTCGATTACCTGTGCAGTTCACCTGGCAAGATCCTTCGCAGGGGAGTTACCTTCTTACGGATAATGTAGAAGCTGGTGTTTGGTTCACCGGTCCGAGCACAGGCAACTGTTCCAGTCCATCCCGCCTGACCGCAACCATCAGTCAGTTTGACTATCTATCGGTGGAAGCCGGTAGTTATTATGAGGCGTTTCCCATAAGGGCGCGGGGTTTACTGACTGGTGATCTGAACAGTTACATCTACATGGATGTAACTGTTCCGGAGTTTGTACGGGTGAGCTTTCCCAATGGCGACATTGCTATTCCTTTCAGTACCAGTGTTGATCAACTGGTGGTTGAACAGTTTTGTATTTACACCAATGCCGCGAATGGCTCAGTAGGTGTCGCTGTTGATGTTCTGAATAACGATGTCGATGGTAATCACTCTGTGTTGGATAATGGCTTTGATCAAATTGAATATTCTTTTGAGTTGCGGACTGCCGGTGGTGCAGTAACTCTGGGCAGTATCGATACCGAAAATGGCATGGCCGAGGTGCTAACGACCAATGCCGATACCCAGTCAAATATTTGTGCTGTGAGCGGTAATACACATGAATTGGCGGTATTGGTTAAAGCGGCCGATATGGCGGCTGCCCCGGCGGGAAGTTATAGCGACACCATCATGGTTTATGTGGAGCCGGCACTTTAGCTGCTTGGGTTTTCGGACCTTCAATCCAGACGGCGAAGGTCGCCACAGTCTTTATCCTTGATCCAGATTGTCTCACCCGTTTCCAGTTCGATTTCTGCAGCAATGGCTGCCAATTCTTCTTTGAGCTCCTGATAGGGGCCGACTACAACCCGGTAGTAGGGCCCATCGGGTTGACCGTCGTAGACCTCAATAAAGGCCGGAGAGCTGTCCAAACTTTGCAAATAGGATCTTGCCGATTCCAGGCTGGTAAAACTGGCCACCTGGATCACTCGGATGTTAGTTCCGGCGCTACAGACAGTCTGTGGAACTGAAGAATCATTGTTTCTGATTTGTGCTGGTGCTGGTGCTGGTGCAGGAGCAGGAGCAGGAGCAGGAGCAGGAGCAGGAGCAGGAGCAGGAGCAGGAGCAGGAGCAGGAGCAGGAGCAGGAGTCGTCTGGATCAGTTGTGTATTGGAGGCAGCGGCCTTGGGCTGCAAAGTACAGTGAATATCGCCGAGGAAACCAATACCGTTCCGGGCTTGGTATTCGGGAACCGGCGCAGTACATCTGTGGGTTTTGGTTTCGGCGCTCAGCTCTTTGGTAAGGCTGGACAGTTCGGCCTGGAAATTGCCTTGAGCATCAGTAACGGACAGGCCTTCAACGCCACTGATCAGTGCGCCTGCCAAAGGATTGTTTTGTTCGTCGAAAAAACGCCCGAAAACAATATCGATCTGCTCTATTTCCCATGTGAGTCGTTCTGCGTTGCCGGGGTAAAGAGTGACTGTCTCGGTGCGATCGATCATGGATACAAAGCCAAGTCCCCGTGCAGCCAGACGAACCTCATAGGTCTCATAAGGGGGGAGGGTAACCACGGTTGTGGTTCCGGGATCGGCAGTGCCTCGTGATCGATTGTTTACCATAACATCGAAGTAAACATCATCTGCGTCAACTTCTGTAAGGTCGATCAAAAGGGCGGCGTTATTTTGCACCCTGCCGCCATAGCCCCATTGTGAGTCCGTCATTACGACACTGGTATGGTAACTGCCGCCCCAGGACAGTGCCTTGTTGGAGCCAACCAGATTCTGGTCAAGGTTGAATAGAGCTTTACCAAAGGAACCGCGCCAATCCAGATCGGCTCCAACGGATGAACTGTTGTCGGATTGCCGCCCAGCGTCCAGCCCCACCTGTGCCAGCGATTTCCAGGTGTCAGGGCTGGTCCAGTTGGCGCCAACCCTCAAGGGAAGTGTCTCTTCTCTCTGGCCTTCAATTACTTCCTGGTTTTCATATTGTGAGGTTTGTGAAATGCGCCAGTTGTTTTTATCCGCTTGCAGGGTCAGGGTGAAGAGAAAGGTATCCAGGCCATTTTGTTGCGTGAATTGAAAGCGTGGGGACAGGCTGGATTTGATTCCGAAATTGTAAGAGGGGAAACGGTAAACCAAACTGTAAGTTTCGTAGTTTTCCAGTTCGCGCTTATTCAATCGTGCCGACAGATTAAGTCCGCCGTTAAAAAATGGCAGATTGATATTGGCGCCGATTTGGCGAGAGGTTTCGCCAAGCAGGTTTGCGCCATATGTCAGAGGTTCGGGGTTATCATTCCAGACTTCGCGGTAGTCGGCGGTCAGGGTGGCTCCGAACAGCGAGGTAACAAGATCAACACTAAGGCCGTAATCCTCTTCTGCGGTATAACTGCCGCCCACTTCAATTTCAAATCTTCGGGTCGCCTGAAACCATCCCGCCTCAAGCAGGGAGCTTTCATTGGTTGCCACAGCACCAAGACGCAGGGCTGAATTGTCACCGGTCCTGCGCAAGTATCCGGCACTGATTAATGACGTATCCGTAGTCTCGATAATAGAGCCCGATTCGGTATCGCGCAGCTGCCCCAGAGTGACGGAGTACTGTGCCTCGTCCGCTGGTGGCAGGCGGGAGTTTTTGCTGTAGAAGCGTGTTTCTATGCGTTCACCAGTACCATCGTCGATGCGCAATTCGACATCGTATGAGCCGCCGGGCAGGCTGCTGGTATCCAGTTCCTGATTGCCAGCTTCCAATACTTCGGTGCTGAAAAGTCGGTCATCTTTGTAAATAGAGACCCTGGCACGGCTGGGCAGGAATACCTGGATACGGTTACCCGTACTCAATCGGAGATCTTCCCGGGTATTAAGATTGGTGCCCAGTGAGACACCTATCAGGTCGAATTGATTTGCGAAGTCGAGGTTTTCCCTGTCATTGGCAAGTATGCCAGCCATGTATCTCTGTCCTGCGGCATCACGCTGCCAGGTAAAATTGTCTATCTCGAAATCGCTGGTGTTGGAGTAGTTGGAGGTTATTTGCAGATTGCTGCCTCCAACGCCTATAAGGGTTCGGCCATTAAAGTTCTGTGCGACTTCACTGTCGCGGTCATTGCCCGTTGCGGTGATGTTCAGGCTCTGCAGGATGGACAAACCTGATGTGGATTCGGGCAGATATTTGGAAACTGCCTGTCGTTGCAGCGAAAGGTACTGGGGGGCAACAAAAACCGTAGCCTGATAGGTGGCTGGATCAAATATAAGGTCAATGGAATCTGTATCGATAAAACCACAATTGGATTGATGCTCAACAATACATTTTAGCCCTTCATTGTTGGGCATAGCCTCCGAGAGCTTTGGCAATAGAGCCTCGGGGTTGCTGAGCCCCGGGATTGAATTGAGCAATTCTTCAGGGTCGTTAAACTGGATGGAAATGGGGTCAAAGGTAGCTAAACCGGAGTAAACATAGCGGCCACCAAAATGCACATCTACCAGAGTTGTTTGCTCCTGCAGGAAGGCTTCAAAACCGGCTGGTATATTAGAAACGGAAGGGCGGGCTGCAGCCGGGTTGGCCTCTGCAATGGGTTGTTGTTCGCGGATCGGCTCGGCTTCCAGAATCAAAGTGGAGCTTCCCTCAGACGGGTCGCCGTAGTTGATGAGCTCTGGTGGCTGAACGCCACTTACCGAACTGGGGTTTTCAGGAAGCTCCACACCGGGCGGAAGTAAGCCC
>JBFHKI010000193.1:0-4716 GCA_041595415.1 Pseudomonadales bacterium
ATCCGCGGCGCTGCGGCGCTGATCGGAAAGCTCAAGAACTTCCACAGTACAGGGATCCCATCCCTTCCAGTAACGCACCACTTCACCACCCACAAGCTCCTTGCTGGCTTTGACCCGCTGCCCATTGACCTGTACTCGACCGCCTTCGATTTCTTTTTTTGCCAGAGCTCGGGTTTTGAAAAAACGACAAGCCCAAAGCCACTTGTCCAGCCGTACCCTATCCATCTTCGAGTATCTCGGAAAAATGACGTATCGCTGTGAATTCGGTTGAAGACCGTACCGGTTGCTGCATATCCGGCTGCAAAATTTGAATCAGTTCGGCAATGCCAAAAACCCGGGCACTTCGCAAAACTGATTCATTGTCGTCCACAAAAAGAGTGCGCTTCGAATCAAAATGGTGTTGCTCACGAAAAGAATGCCAGAAAAGCTGTTGCTCTTTAGGTGCTCCGTAATCGTGTGATGACACCATCTTGTGGAAGTGCTGGGCAAGTCCCGTCTCCGCCATTTTAATATCCAAGCCATCCCTGTGACCGTTGGTCACCAGAATGACCTCCTTGTCCTGGGCTGCCAAAAACTGCAGGAATCTTTCCGCGTCAGGGCGCAAGGCGACTTTTTCCAGAACTTCTTTCTTTAAAGCCAGTAAATCCAGCTGTAAACGATCAGACCAGTAGTCCAGACAGTACCAATCCAGGGTTCCGCGAATCTCTTCATAGGTTTTGTGCAGACAGGCTCGACACTCTTCCTCACTGCCACCCTTGGTTTCGGCCCAGCGCCGCGGCAAATGCTCTAACCAAAAATAATTGTCGTAGTGCAAATCCAGCAGGGTGCCGTCCAAATCTAACAGGACAGTGTCCAAAGAATCCCAATCAATTGATTTTACTTTCATTACCTGTTTTTTACCCCGTACCGCTTCGGAACCCGCCTATTCTGATGGCATAATGCTCGCCTAATCATTATTAGCCAATCCCTCTGAGGTCTTTATGGAAATTGATCGATCGCTCCTGGATCGAATTGTCGAACTATCTGTAGCTGCAGGCGAAGCCATTTTGGAAGTCTATGCAGACAGCGACAACTTCAACACCGAAAACAAGGCTGACAACAGCCCGGTAACCGATGCCGACAAAGCCGCACACAATGTGCTTTACGATGCATTGGTCGCTATTGACACCAGTGTTCCGGTCCTTTCCGAAGAGGGTAACTTACCGGATTTTGAAACACGATCAAGCTGGCAGAGATACTGGATCATCGATCCTCTGGACGGCACCAAGGAATTTATCAAACGCAATGGCGAGTTCACCGTTAATGTTGCCTTGATTGAAAATGGAGTCCCGGTACTCGGTGTCGTACATGTGCCCGTCCTGGATGTCACCTATGCCGGTGTCAAGGATCTCGGCGCGATCAAGATCACTGCAGATGGAGAGCAGACGATCAGCGTTCGCAAAGCCCCAGAGCCCGGTCAGGAGGCCGTTCGCGTTGTTGCCAGCCGCAGCCACGGATCCGAGGCGGTAGAAAAATGCATAGCTCGGCTGGAAAAACATTTCGGTTCCGCCGAACGCAAATCTATGGGTAGCTCCCTGAAACTCTGTTTGGTTGCCGAGGGTGAAGCTGATATCTACCCTCGCCTGGCCCTGACCAGTGAATGGGACACCGCTGCCGCTCAAGCTGTTGTGGAAGCTGCCGGTGGTGTGGTTCTGGACGAAGACCTAAAAGTACTACGCTACAACACCAAGGCGGACATCCTGAATCCTTTTTTCTATGTCCTGGGTGACACCAAGTTCAACTGGAGCAGCTTACTCAGTTAACAAGTACCAGCCTGCCGAGCTATAGCGGCGGGTTTACTGGCTATCGCCGAGAGCCTGATCACCGACAAAAGGGTTGGTCAGGCGCTCTTGGCCAAAACTCGACATAGGCCCATGACCGGGCACAAAACGCACGTCGTCCCCCAAGGGGAAAAGCTTGTTGCGAATCGAGCTGAGCAACTCTTGGTAATTGCCGCGGGGAAAGTCGGTGCGACCAATAGACCCCCGAAAGATTACATCTCCAACCTGAGCCCACTGATACTCCCGACAGAATAAAACCACATGCCCGGGGGTGTGCCCCGGACAGTGAATCACTTCAAATTCAAGCGCCCCGAGATCAACCCTGTCGCCATCTTCCAACCAGCGGTCTGGAACAAAGCTTTCCACCGGAGGCAGTCCAAGCATTTGCGCCTGAGTGGGCAACTGCTGAATCCAGAACAAGTCTTCTTTCTGCGGCCCGATTACCGGCACTTTCAGCAAACTGGACAAAGGCTTGGTGCCACCGACATGATCCAGATGTCCATGGGTCAATAAAATCTTGGTGGGTGTCCCCTCCAGTTGTTTGACTGCCTGCTGGATGCGTTCCAGATCTCCACCTGGATCAATAATGGCAATCTCATTGGTTTTTGGGCACTTAACCAGCGTACAGTTTTGCTGGTAGGCCGTTACCGGAACCACAACAAAGGGTAAATCCATGATCTATCGCCTTTAAATCAAGGGCGAGTCGGCAGGGGCTCACCGCGATCGGCCATTATCTTGTGGATCAATTCCAGACCTGAATCACTGCAGGGTGGCAATTCCACATTCGACTGACGATAGGGCAAGGTGCGCTCACCCCACTTCAAAAGCGTGGCCGACCAAGTCAATCCCGCTCCGAAAGCCGGCATTAATACATAAGCTCCTGGAGTCATACGGTTTTCTTCCAGCGCCTCTGTCAGGGCTACCGGTACCGTTGCCGCCGAAACATTGCCATAGCGATGTACGTTTACAAAGGCCTTTTCCGGAGCGATACCGACCTTTTTTGCCACCGCATCGATAATGCGCTTGTTGGCCTGATGAGGTATGCAAAGATCTACTTCAGCCGCTTTGATACCGGCTTCCTTCAATACTTCACTGGAAGCCTTGGACATTGCGTTCACCGCTTTTTTGAAGATGTCCTGCCCCTGAAAATTCCATCGACTTAGATCTTCACGTGGCTGCCCCGGCGGGGTAAAGCCGTAATCAATAGAAAGAATCTCCCGTGCATCAGCGATACAACCCAGGCGCTCGGCAAGCACACCACAACCATCTTGCGAAGCTTCCAAAACCCAGGCCGCCGCACCATCACCAAACAGCACCGAGATGGAACGATCCATCCAGGGCACCGGCTGAGACATAGTATCCGCACCGATAACCACGGCATTTTTTATCACCCCGGTTCTTATCATGGCATTGGCGGTTGAAAGCGCGTACATAAATCCGGTGCAAGCGGTA
Source organism: Pseudomonadales bacterium (assembly GCA_041595415.1). Classification (GTDB taxonomy): domain Bacteria; phylum Pseudomonadota; class Gammaproteobacteria; order Pseudomonadales; family GM7GCV1; genus JABJGI01. The sequence continues at coordinate 3,273 of JBFHKI010000193.1, forward strand.
TTTATGTCGTAACAGGCGGCATTTTTTGCCCCCAGTTTGAACTGCACCTTGGAGGCGGTATTTGGCAACATGGAATCGAAAGTGCAGGAGGCCAACACCACCATATCCAGTTCTTTGGGGTTCAGATTCGCCGCAGCGAGAGCTCGGGCAGCAGCGACATAGGCCAGCTCGGAAACACCAACATGAGAAATGCGACGCTCTTTCATACCTGTCCGGCTGGTTATCCACTCGTCCGAAGTATCCAGAAAAGTGGCGAGGTCATCGTTTGTAACTGTGGCAGGAGGTAGGCACTTGCCCCAACCTGTGACGGCAGCAGAAGTCATCTTCGATCCCGTAAAAAAACGCGGATTGTAACAGAATCATCAAACTTGACTGATGCATTGCCCAATCAATTCTTCAATCTGCCAATTTTGGCCCAAACTCCATATCCGCAAGTAGCAGTTGTAACTATTGCATATCCTTTTAGAATAACGCCAAATTTTCAGGCTTATATCTTCCAGTCCCATAGAGATACAGAATAAAAATGACTAAATTTGCCACTACCCAGCTCCGCCTTTCTATCACCGCGCTCCTTTCTATTGCCTTTGTAGGCTGTAGTTCCAACGACGCACCCTCTGTGGAATTAACCCTTGATGAAGCACAACTCAATGCGGTTTATGAGGCAGCCGAAAATATGACTACCGAGCAGATCATAGCTGACGCCCAGTCAATGGAAGTGGCGGCCTGGTTATTTTCCGAAAATTGCAGCTCCTGTCATCAGGCTGATGCAACCGGTCGCATGGGCGTTCCCGATTTAACCGACACTGTCTGGTTATTCGAGGGAACAGAGGCATCGGTAAAACATACCATCAGCCAGGGGCGAACTGGCGTTATGCCAGAATTTGGTGGAGCCATTGGCGAGGTAGAATTAGGCCTGCTTGTTACCTACGTGCAATCTTTCAGTGAGGATAAAGAGTTGGGTTCAAATGAAATTGCCGGCCAAGCCATTTACGAAGAACACTGCGTAGCATGTCACGCAGCGGATGGAAGCGGCATTGCCAACCTGGGACCGAATCTGGCAGATGATTACTGGCAGTGGGGTGGCAATATGATCACTATCCGTCAGAGCATCACCACTGGCCGCACAGCGGAATGCCCAGCCCAGCAGGATATTCTGTCCGACGCCCAAATCCAGCTTCTGACAGCTTACACCCTGAGTTTGAGCCAGTCCTAGGCTGCCAGCTCAAGCTCTTCGCTCAGGGCAACCGCCAGAAAAAACACCTGAGCGGAAAAATACATCCACACCAAAAACACCACCAGCGCACTTGCAGCACCATAGGCGCTGGCAATGGTGCTGTGCTGCATATAAATTTCCAGCAAAAGCCGTCCAAAGGTATAAGCCACCAGCATAAAGCTGGATGCCCGCATGGTAGCTGACCAACCCGGTGGGCTATCCGGTACCCAG
>JBFHKI010000194.1:0-4679 GCA_041595415.1 Pseudomonadales bacterium
ACAACTACTTCATCGGTATCGAAATACTGAAAGTTATCGCCCTGATTTTTATCGGATTCAAGGCCAACCGGTCTGCTGCCTGACAACCGGTAGCATCGACTCAACCCAACAGAGGAAGCCTGCATGAAAAACCAGACCGACCAGCAACAACAATCGACAAATCCGAAGTACCTCTCCCCGGAAGACTCCCACCTGCTGATGAATGTGATCCGGTTTGTACTGGGATTAACCCTGACGGTTAATTTCATTATTTTCAGCGTTATTTTTCTGGTGCAACATTAAGACTTTGGCCGGAGCAAAAGACTGGAAAGGCTCACCACTATCGACCAAACTTTTGGATTGGCGATCCTGACTGGGGACAACGATTGAAATTAACCAAGCACACTGATTATTCGCTGCGGGTTTTGATGTATCTGGGCCTGAAACCGGACCAAAACCACACCATTCCCGAGCTTTCGGAACGTTTTGACATCTCCAGGAACCACCTGATGAAAGTGGTAAACCGGCTGGCAAACGAAGGTTACATTTTTGCCCGGCGAGGGCGAGGCGGTGGTCTGCAGCTTGCCAAACCACCACAGGCAATCCGCATAGGCAGTGTTGTTCGTTCTATGGAACCCTCAATGCAACTGGCCGACTGCTCACCTGCCGGAGGCTGCGTCTTTATGCCCGACTGCCGGCTAAAAGGCGCCTTTGCCGATGCCACCAACGCCTTTGTACACACACTGGACAATTACAGCCTGGCCGATTTGGTGGCTGAACCCAAACAACTGCTAAAACTGGTGGGATAAACCTCAGCCCCCCCTGAGCTACATGTTCCACCGTCCGACAGGTTCGCCTCGGACCTCTATTATGATGCACGTCAAGAAACGACTTTTTGTGCTTTCTATAATCGGCATCCATCAGGACAATGGCGGCACCCTCGATTCGAGACTGTCATCTGAAACAAAATACCACTTGGGGGGTTAAATTTATAATGAACAAATTTACTGTCAGCTTGTGTGTCAGCCTGATCTTTTCTGGGTTCACCGCACAAAGCGCCCTTGCTCATCACTCCGGAGCGCCACACTATTTTATGGATCAGGACATCACTCTTGCGGATGTCACCGTTACCAAGTGGGCCATGGTAAACCCACATTCCTATATATTTTTTGATGCCGTCTCGCCGGAAACGGGCGAAGTGGAAAGCTGGCGCTGCGAAGGTTCATCACGCAATGCACTGCAACAACTGGGCTATACGGACGATACCTTTAAAGCCGGCCAGAAACTGACCATCAGCGGCCATCCGGCCCGACGCGAAAACAACGTCTGCGTGATGACCGGTTTTATATTTGACGATGGAACAGAGGTAACTACCCGAACGGCTCTACCCTCAGACAGGGCTGTCTATGTCGAAACCGTCGCAGACACCGCTCCCAGAGAAGAATATCTGGAAAACGGTCAGCCAAATATCAGTGGTTACTGGGTAGGCGGTAACGGCCCCAACTGGTCTTCCGGTGGCAGCTATGACATCAGCGAAGCGGGACTGGCGGCGCAGGCCGAGTACGAGCAAATCTACGACGACCCCAGTATTCACTGCGATATAGGCAATATCTTTTTCGGATGGACCCACGATGGGCATACAAACTCTATCACCCAGGATAATGAGAAAGTCACCCTGCTTTACGGCTATATGGACTTTGTGCGCACCATTCACCTGAACATGGAAGAGCACCCGGACAATATCGTGCCAAGCCGTGGCGGACATTCCATAGGTCACTGGGAAGATAAAACATTAGTTGTGGATACCACAGGGTTCACAGCCGGTGTTCTGCATCCATTACAGGGCATTTTGCACAGCGACCAGATGCATACGGTGGAACGCATCCACTATGACCCGCAAAGCGAATCACTGATCATGGACTATGAGATCAGTGACCCACTCTACCTTAACTCGGTTTACACCGGATCACGGCGACAAGAAGTTTCTGCCAAGCCCTATGAACCCTACAACTGTACCGAGCTGAGTGGTGACAATAACAAAAGGCCAGAAGAGAGAGGCTCCTGACCGGGATAAGACCGAAACAGCTTCAGAATTTGCAGGTTGTTTGGAGCAAACTATCTAAACGACCTGCTTCTTGTTCTGGGCTGGTATTCATCGCGCCATACGCGCAGCTTGATTTCCGGAATGATGCCGACATCAATCCAGGCACTGTTGATATCGTGATAGATTTTACCCAGCGCGCTGGCGTAGTAATCAGACACAACTTCATACAGAGCGTTGATCTGGTCTTTGCTGTAACTGACATCACTGAGCGCAGCGCATAGACATCTGGACAGCATCTCTGGCCCGATCACATTTTGCTCCGGCTTGACACGACGGTTTAACAAAAAGCTTAATCGCCGGTTCACATGGCTAAATTCCAGCTGGGATTGACCTTTAACGGAAGCCGTTAAGGTACGGATCGCCGTTTCTCGATGCCACTCCTCATTTTCAGCGACGGACAGATTAAAGGCCGACAGGTCCAGATTTTCCGAAGGCTTCTGCTCCTGTTGTCGCCCTTCCCGCAAACACTCATTCAGACGCGCGTGGAAACACTTTGCCAGCTCAGCTGCTGTTCCCTGCAGATATCGGGCATCCGACCGGGCACGGTCAGCCTGGCTAGCTGTCTTGAAAGAGGCGGCCTTCACTAATCGCGAACCGGCCTCGGCTGTCCAGAAATCAATATGTACCCCCATATTTTTGGACACCATCTGTAACGCCTTCCGGAAAGCGGCTTGGGCTTCAGCTCTGGTAAGGTCTCCACGAGGTTCCATAATCTGGGAAGAAACGGCTTTTTTAGCTTTTCCGCCAGAACCTGTGGCACGCACTCCATTTGGCTGGGTATTCAGCGATAAAACTTTCACCATGGCTTCCATAAAAACCTCGATACCCTTTGCGGGCAAAGGTGAAAGAAACTCTCCGTTGGGTTTATTCAGCACTCTTTTGGAAGTATCGGCGTAACAAACCACCTGGTAACCATTACCAACGGCTTTGAAGTCTTCTGGCTTAAGCACCAGATACTGCTTGCTGGGCGATTGCACCAGCAGCAACTGTTGTTCGTTCGAGGCGGGTGTATTTGCTGAACCGGAGTCCATCCATTCTGAACCAGAAAGACCGTCGAGAGAAACTCTGCTTAGCTCAACACCCAGATCAGAAAAGCTCATGTCTGTACCGAATAGTGAATTGAAATCAGGGGCTACTTTAGATTCTCTCAAGCCGGGACTCCAATTTAATCTCGGTAATTTCGGATAAATACCGGTAAGCAAAGCCTTGTGGCTCAAGGATCTGAGAGTCGAATCACAAATTAATTATTTCAGGCCGAGTTTTGCTTCGTCACCCACCTGATCTGGTGGACTGGGGATAACTCACAAACCCGTCCTGTTTGATGACACCGGCCGGCCATCCTGAAAGCTTTCATTCCCCTTTGTATGCTTCAACCTCACGCCACTTCCACGCAGACCAAACAATATAGAGAAGACAAACAACCTCTACCGTGGCAAAAAAGAAATAGGAGAGCACTGCACTGCCTCCGCCGATAATAAACAAAATGGTTATCAGGCCAGCGATAATATTCGCCAGCCGATTTAGCCGGTAGCTCAGCAGACGGGAGAGAAAAACCATAGCGATGGGAATTTCCAGCAGAATCGAAAAAATCAACAAAAGCTGTTGTGTGATATCAACCCCCGTATTGCCAGCAACTATATCCTCCAGCACTCCAGGGTTCATAAAACCGACGATATCTGCAAAAACAATATTAAAGAGAACAAATATCCATAGCGTGGAGAGTCTTACCTTCATTTCTTCCATGGCTTCAGTTCTCCGGTTACTTGATTAGGGTTATTAGACAAACGCCTGTTAGCCCTGTTTGCGTGCGATAAATTGCACCACAGAGGCCATGCCAGTATGGCCTTCACCCTCGATAACTTCCCGTTCGATTTCCTGTAAAAGGATCGGCGTAAGATTCGGAAACTCCCGCTGCAGTTTTTCCACACTCATAAGCATATCGATCTCTTTCGGACCGCCGGTATTATTTTTCAGCTGCTTTTCCGAATAGGCTTCCAGCAACAGAACTCCACCGGGCTTCAGAGCGGCTTCCACCTGTGGGTAAAGTTTTGACCGGATGGCACCGGGCAAGTGGGCAAAGATGGAAACTACCGAACCAAAGCTTTCCGGCTCGAGGTGATAATCGGCCAGATCCGCGACCTCAGTACGGATAACCACAGCTTGGCTCTCCGCCAGGGCCTGGGCTTTTTCCAAGCCTACCGCTGAATTATCCACGCCCAACACATCAAGCCCCTGCCGGGCCATAAACACCGTATTGCGCCCCTCGCCTTCCGACAGGGAAAGCACCGGGCCGGAAAGGAGTTCGACATTTTCGGCAAGAAAGCCGTTCGGCTCGGTACCGTAAAAATAGTCCGCTTTCGCGTAGCGTTCATTCCACATTTAACTGTTACCTAACTAACTGAGTGAGCGACAAGGCAGGCAGCAACCAACCGCCAGATTCTCTTCTAGTGGGCTATCAGCTCAACCATTACCCCTTGATTAACCTGTATCAGTCCACGCTTGGGCCTATCCAGATCAATAATAATAAACACAATAAGTGTAATTAACATGGAAACCAGAATAATGGGCGCAAACATGCGTTTACCACTAAGGCCGG
>JBFHKI010000195.1:0-4647 GCA_041595415.1 Pseudomonadales bacterium
ACCACATCAATATCGTGATCCGGTCGCAGCCTCTCAATTTTCTCCGCCAGCTTAACGCCCTGGCGCAAGCGGGTCTTATACATATGTACGCCATCTATTTCGGAATCGGGTCGAGCCAGATAGACATGTTCAAAGATGCAGGGCACGGTGCGGGGATTCTCAGCGCACTGCTTGCGAAAAATCTGGTAATCATTGTTGATAAATACCGCTTCACCTGGGCGGATATCGCCGTCCAGAGTAAAACCCAGCACCGAAAGAGCCGCCGACTCGGATGCCAACATGTACTCTTTGACCCCATTCCGTACTCGACTGCCGATTACCAGGGGACGGATACCCAACGGATCTCTAAAACCGAGTAGACCGTGGCCAGCTATCAAGGCTACACAGGCATAAGCTCCCGAACAGCGCTTGTGTAACTCTCCGATTGCTTTGAAAAAATCGTCAGCCGTAGGCTCCAGTGCATCCATCTTGTCGAGTTCATGCGCAAGAATATTGAGGATAACTTCCGAGTCTGAGTCAGTGTTCAGGTGTCGCCTGTCGGCTTTATACAGCGCTTCCCTCAGCTTGGCTGAATTAACCAGATTTCCATTGTGAGCCAAACTGATTCCATAGGGTGAATTAACGTAAAAAGGCTGTGCCAGAGCTGGCCCTGAACTGCCAGCGGTAGGGTAGCGACAATGGCCTATTCCAAAATTTCCAACCAGGTTTTCCATATCGTGGGAGCGGAAAACGCTGCGCACCAAACCCAACCCTTTTTTCTGGAACACATGCCCCCGGTCACAGGTAACAATGCCGGCAGCATCCTGCCCTCTATGCTGCAAAACCGTCAGGGCATCATATAATTCTGTATTAACGGGTTCCTGGCTGGAAATACCGACAATTCCACACATTTATTCTGTCTCGCTAAAGAAACTTGCTATCCATGATGTCAGAGAACTGAGCAATTCTTTTGCCCAACCTTCAAATTCTAGAAACTGGGGGATAAATAAGGATTCTTGCCACCAGCCGGCATTTTGTACTGGATCGATACCCGGTAAAACAATCAGTATCGCCAGAACAATAATCAAACCTCGCGCCAAACCAAAAACTGCCCCTAGCGTACGATCAGTCCCGCTCAGACCGGTAGCCTTGATCAGCTTGGCTAACAAATGCGCCAATAGACCGCCACAGACGAGAACTATTACAAACACACAGGCACCGCCTGCGAGGTCGGCAATTAAAGGGTTCAAGTCAGGATCCAGTGGTAAAAGTTGACCGACAGGAGTCCTGAACAGAAAGGCCAGAACCAAAGCAAATCCCCAGGTTACCAAGGAAAACACTTCTTTAATAAGGCCGCGAAAAAGTCCCACAAATGCAGAGATGGCAAGAATTAACAGAATTGCGATATCCGCTGCATTCATAAGCGCACTTGGGTTAGCTCAGGAAGGCTGCATTCTAGCAAAGCCCGGGGGACTATTGTGGAAAGCAAAAAAATCAAAGCAGAAATCAGCAAAATATCAGGGCTCAAAGCGCAGTAAAATTGCCTGATTGTCCAGCAGTACATTTAGCTTCTCTTGTGCCTGTCGGGCTTCATCCGCATTAATTATCGGGCCGACATAGACCTTATACAGGTCCGGGCCCTCATCAAAGGACGGTGTCAATTTCAAATAAGACTCATAACCTTGTTGGGTCAGTATCTGGTTAAGCTTCTGGGCATTCTCAAGCTGTGCAAAACTGCCTACCTGAACGACCCAGGCATTTGGCAATCCGGAATCATTGAGAAGCTCTTCAGAGAGGGAGTCGGAATCTATTTGATCCGTGTTTTCATCCGGATTAAACAGCTCGTGCAGCACAATTTCTTCCACCTCATCCGGGGCTGCGGGTTCCAGGATACGCAGTGGTTCCACCTCCAGTGTTCTTTCGGGAATTACCGAGTTTCGGCTAACCTCGAACTCATCCTGTGAAACAAAAACCAGAGGATAAAAGATAAGCGCCAGGCAAAGTATTACCAAGGTCCCGATAAGGCGTTCTCGTAAGGGTGGTTTAGCCAATGCTTGTTTCCGTAACTGAGTAGAAAATTATTGTCTGGTTATCAATCTGCATCATTGTACCGCGCAAGAGCGGTCGACACGGTATAAAAAGAGCCTGTTACCAGCAAGGGGATTTTTTCCTGCTGTGCCAGAATATTTTTTAGCCAAGCTGTATCCTGCAGTGGCTCAACGAAGCTGACCTTGCGGATACCAAGTTTAGCCAAAAAATCGGCTATATTTTCAGGGCTTTCTGCGCGGCTATTATCCAGTCTTAACAGATGCCATTCATTAACCAGAGGTTGCAGGTATTCGATACAGCTCTGCCAATCTTTGTCTTCCATCATGGCAAAAACAATATTCAGTTTGCCCATATTTTCCCGCCGCAAACGCTGGCATAGGCTGTCCATACTCATGGGGTTGTGGGCAACATCAAACACTATCTGCTGATCGTCTATCCATATCGATTGAAATCGTCCGGACAATTCAGCTGACTGCAGTGCCCGACAGACCAAATCAAGCGGTGGAGACCAAAGCAAGTCCACCACCATTGCTGCAGCTGCCAAGCTTTGCCAATGCAAATTGGTTTGCGTCAGATCACAATGACGCTTGCCAACACGGAGCCGGTAACTCCCCTGCTGATCTTCAGACAGAAAAAAATCCTCGCCCCACTGGTAGATATTTGCCGAAGCCTGTTCAGCCATTTGATAGACAACCGGTGGCATATCGGGGGCTGCCAACACCAAGGGGATTGAGCGGCGAATAACCCCACATTTTTCCTTTGCGATGGATTGCAGGTCTTCTCCCAACCAGTTCATATGATCCAAACCAATTGCGGTGAGTATGACTATATTGGCATCCACCATATTTACTGCATCCAAGCGCCCACCCAAGCCAACTTCAAGAATCAGAAGATCCGGCTGTTCCTGCGCTGCGATAAGTAAAGCCGCCAGAGTGCTGTATTCAAAGTAGCTTAAAAAAGTGTCTTTTTGTGCCTTGGCGATACTTTTGAAGGCCTCAACCAATTGCCGATCTGCAACGGATTTGCCATCAATCTGGATTCTTTCGTTATATCGAAGGATATGAGGTGAAGTATAGGCAACCACTCTCTTGCCCAAGGCCAAAGATGCAGCCTGCAACGCAGCGACACTGGAACCTTTGCCGTTGGTGCCGGCAACCGTTACCACGCTGGTGTGATCGCTCAGAGGGTCAAGATCCTGGTAAACTTGCTGGATGCGCTCCAGGCCAAACTCTATACGTGAAGGGTCGAGCCGCTCCAGCCAAAACAACCAATCGGCCAAATCTTCGGACTGATAAGGTGCCTCAATCAATGGCTCGACGTATCTCGCTTAAGTAGGGTTTAAGCTTGCCGGTAACCTCTTGATCCGTCCGACACTGACTGAGCAAATCAACAATTGCACTACCGATCACCACCCCATCAGCAAACTCGGCGACCGCTGCCGCCGATTCGGCATTTTTGATACCAAAACCCACGCAAACCGGCAGATCAGAGCACTGATTAATTTTTTCAACTCGGCTTTTTACTTCCGCAACATCGAGCTTGGCAGAACCCGTAACCCCTTTAAGAGAAACGTAATACAAAAAACCACTGGCCATATCGACTATAGCCTGCATTCGAGCGTCGGAAGTTGTTGGTGCTATCAGAAAGATATTCACCAAGCCATGCTCCTTAAACACCCTGATATATTCCTCAGCCTCCTCCGGTGGCAAATCCACTGTGAGGACTCCGTCAGCACCGGCCTGTCGGGTTTGCAGGGCAAAATTATCAACCCCCATCCATTCGATCGGGTTGCTGTAGCCCATTAACAAAAGAGGCGTTTCCTGGTCGCTTTTGCGGAACTCCGCCACAAGCTGGAAGATGTTTTTTAACCCGACATTGTTGGCCAATGCTCGTTCGTGACCTCTTTGAATGGAGGGGCCTTCAGCCGAAGGATCGGAAAAAGGCACTCCTATCTCGATCACATCAACTCCTGCGTCCACCATGCAATGCATAGCAGCCAAGGTAGCCTGCAAATCAGGGTCGCCCGCAACCAGATAGGCCACCAGGGCAGTTTTGTTTTCGGCACGCAAGTTTTGCAGGCGAGTTTCAATACGGTTAACTGCAGTTTCGGGCATCAATCCAACTCAATTTTGTCGATAGCGGCAATAGTCTGGATGTCTTTATCACCCCGACCGGACAGGTTGACGATAACAATATCGTCCTTTTTCATAGATGCGGCCTGCTTCAAACCATAGGCCACTGCATGACTGGATTCCAGAGCTGGAATAATGCCTTCTTTGCGGGTGGTCAAATGAAACGCTTCCAAAGCTTCATCATCATTTATAGAAACATAGTTGGCTCGGCCGATATCTTTCAACCAAGAGTGCTCTGGCCCCACACCCGGATAATCCAGCCCGGCGGACACCGAATGGGTTTCGATAATCTGGCCGTTGTCATCAGCCATAACATAGGTTTTGTTCCCGTGTAATACACCGGGCCGACCAGCTGAAAGTGGCGCAGCGTGTCGTCCTGTGTCAACACCATCACCACCAGCTTCAACACCAAACATGGCTACAGATTCATCTTGTAAAAAAGGATAAAACAAGCCAATAGCATTTGAACCACCACCGACACAGGCTA
>JBFHKI010000196.1:0-4646 GCA_041595415.1 Pseudomonadales bacterium
GGTTTTTGTCCCCAGCGACTGAAAGGCGTTGAGCCGATGTGTGGCACTACTGTGGCACTCAGGCTGGTGGCGACAAACTGTTCAGTTTTGGCCAGCACATGACCACGGTGATCTATTACCCCACTGATGCCATTATTGGTATCGCGCAACAGGGGTTTGCCAGTTTCCCGGGCGCGAATCTGTGCCAGTTGAAAGTGTTGATGTGGGCCGATCGAGTCACCAAACCAGGTGTCATTGCTTATGGTTATCAACAGATTGGCATCCAGGCTGTCGGTTGCGACCTGGTTACCGTAAGCAATTTCGTAACACAGGGCGATGGCCAGTTTGGTGTTGCCGGCGAGCAGGGTTTCCTGTTGTGCATCTCCGGCGGAAATGACCGACATGGGCAGGTCGAAAAATTCGATAAGTCCACGTAACTGATCTTCCAGCGGAACATATTCTCCAAAGGGTACCAGCCGCCTTTTGCTGTACTCCCCTCTGGCTGCGCCCAGCCCAATCAGGTTGTTGTAAAACCGGCGATTGTCAGGATTAAACACCAGGCGTCCGGTCAGTAGTGATGTTTCGGGGCCGAGATAACCGGTCAGCTGCTCCAGGAGTGCATTGTTGCCCAGAGTTGTAAGTGGCAGGGCTGCTTCAGGCCAGACCAGTATGTCGGTATTCCAGTGGTCCCGGCTCAAATCCAGCAGGCGTTGTAAGTTGGCATCGCGCAATGCCGGGTTCCATTTGTCCTGCAGGGGTATATTGGGTTGTACCAAGGCAACTTGTCTGGGTTGCTGCGGCGCTGTCCACTCGATCTTGTCGAGCAAGGCACTGGCCAGATAGAACACAATTGCCAAGGCCGAGATGAAATATAGTGCCGGTTTTTGCCTGTGGTGCTGCAGGATTATCGCCGCAGTAGCACAGATAGCTGCCTGCAGAAAACCCACACCCTGCGAGCCGATTATTGGCAACCAGCCCGAAAGGTTTGTGTCCAGGTGTGCCTGGCCGAGATACAACCAGGGGAAACCGGTTAAAAACCAGCCGCGCAGCCATTCACCAAGCAGCCAGATAGACGCAAAACCGAGAATAAGACAGACGGGCTTTCGGGGAACAAGGCTCAGGACTAGCCAGGGGGTAGCAAAAATTGCGGCCAGGAATAGTACAAAGACAAATGTCATCAAAAGAGCCAGGGGTACAGTGGCTTCTCCATATTGATGAATGCTGACATAAACCCAGGATACCCCGACAGCAAACAGGCCAAAACCGAACAGTAAGGCTGTCCAAAAAAGTTGTTTAAGGCTTAGTGGTTGCAGTATTAACCAGGCAAATACACAGAGCCCGGCAAAGCTCAATATAACCAGCTGAAAGGGAGCGAAAGCCAGTGGGATAAGAGCGCCCGCAGCTGCCGCGGCTAGCCCCTTGAGAATGTTTTTGTGAGCCGACAAAGGCGGCCTTTAGTCTTTATCGAAATGCAGTTTGAGCAAATCGATTTTGCGGTCATTGGCTTCCATGACCTCAAAGTTCATATTCTCAATGGTGATTTTGTCGCCCACTTCTGGAAGGTGGCCAAGGGTATTGGTGATAATTCCTCCCAAAGTATCAAAATCGTCTTCGCTGAGGCCGGTTTCGAAGGTTTCGTTAAAGTCTTCAATTTCGGTTTGGGCTTCTACCAGCCAGTGATCGGCGTCGAGGCGACGGATTTGTGGCAGCTCTTCTTCGTCGGTTTCGTCTTCGATTTCACCAACGATCTCTTCGAGAATATCCTCGATGGTCAGCAAGCCGGAAACACTGCCGTACTCATCAACCACCATCGCCATATGGTAGCGCTGTTCGCGGAACTCACGCAGCAGAACACCCAGGCGTTTGCTTTCGGGAATGATGTTGGCCGGGCGGACCATGGAGCAGATATCCACACCGCTACAATCGCTTAGTACCAGAGGTAGCAAGTCCTTGGCCAGTAAAATGCCGACGATGTCCTCGGATGATTCGCCCACCACCGGAAAGCGTGAATGACCGGATTCAATAATTTGTGGCAGCGCTTCCTCGATACTGGCGTCAGCCCGGATTACTTCCATTTGTGAACGGGGGATCATAATTTCGCGAGCTTGGGTTTCACCAACCCGAAGGGCGCCTTCCATGATTTCCAGAGCATCGCGATCAATGACCTGAGAATCGTGGGATTTTTGTAGTATCGCCGAAAGCTGCTCCCGGTTATCCGGTGTTGAAGACAGCATGCTGGCCAGTCGGTCTAGCCAACTGGCCTGTGTCGATGGAGGTTTTTCGTCACTCATTTGCTTTGTATGGATTCCTGTTTTCCGTATTAATAGGGGTTAGCAAACCCTAATTGATGAAGAATGGCAATCTCAATGCCTTCCATTTGCTCTGCTTCTTCAGGGGTTTGATGATCATAATCAAGTAAATGCAATACACCGTGCACTGTCAAATGGGCCCAATGGGCCAATCTTGGCTTGCCTTGTTGCTCCGCTTCGCGATCAATAACAGGTGCGCAAAGAAGAATATCCCCCAGGGGCTTTTCCTGAGTAATATCAACCAGGTAATCCGGCAGGTGTTGAGGAAAACTCAGTACGTTGGTACTGCCATCCTTATCGCGATAGCTTTTGTTTAATGTGGATATTTCTTGTTCGTCAACCAGACGGATGCAGATCGAAGTGTTGTCACTGTTTTGTTCCAGATGCTCCAGAGCCGCCTCGGCCCAATAAATAAAATTATCCTCGGGCGGAAGATCGGTCGATTGACTGGCGAGTTGAAAATTCAGCTGCATCTGGTGTGATCTGTTTGTGACCGGGTAATTTGCGATCGACTAATCCTGCTCGTATTTATCGTAGGCCTCGACAATGCGCTGCACCAGAGGGTGCCGTACCACATCGGCTGAGGTGAATCGGGTGGTGCTGATCCCTTCTACACCATCCAGTACCTTGGCGGCGTGAATCAGGCCGGAAGGAAAGTTTTTTGGCAGATCGATCTGGGTAGTATCGCCAGTGATGATTGCAGTAGAACCGAAACCAATGCGGGTGAGGAACATTTTCATCTGCTCCTTGGTAGTATTCTGTGCTTCGTCGAGAATTACATAGGAGTGATTCAGGGTACGGCCGCGCATAAAGGCCAGTGGAGCCACTTCAATAATATTGCGCTCGATCAGGCGGGCGACGGTTTCGAATCCCATCATCTCGTAGAGTGCGTCGTAGAGTGGGCGCAAATAGGGGTCAACTTTCTGGGTGAGATCGCCGGGTAAAAAGCCCAGTTTTTCACCGGCTTCTACGGCGGGTCGAACCAATAAAATTCGCTCTACATCGTCCCGCACAAAAGCTTCTACCGCACAGGCCACGGCCAGATAGGTTTTACCCGTGCCCGCAGGGCCGACGCCGAAGTTAATATCGTGTTTACGAATGCGCTCTACGTATCGTTTCTGATTGGCTCCCTGTGGGCGTATCACTACCTTTTGGGTACGGATCGCGACATCTTGCGGTGCCTTTTCCGGTGGATCGCCAAGCTCTGAAACGGCAGAACTCTGCAGTTCCAGGTGAACCTGGTCAGGTGTCAGAGGTGTTTTGGAACTGGTCATTTGATATAGGTTTTCCAAAAGTTTGGTGCTGGACTTGGCTTTGCGGTCTTCCCCTTCGCAGACAAAGTGGTTGGCCCGGTTACTGATACGTATACCCAGCCGGTCTTCAATTTGACGCAGATGCTGATTAAATTGACCGCACAGGCTGGACAGGCGTCTGGCGTCGTTGGGTTCCAGCAACACTTCGTGTTTGCTGATTTTGTCTAGTGTAGAACTCAAATTTGTTTGATTAACCCCTTAAATGGGAGAAAAAGATTGATCTGGAGAAAAATCATAGCGCCATGTGCGAGGCTGAGCCAGTACCGCGAGTCTAGACTACCAACTCGCCGCGCAGTGAATTGGGCAGTGCTTGCTGGATTCGCAGGCTGACAAACTGACCGATAAGCTCGGGGTCTGTGCAGGAAAAGTTTACTACCCTGTTATTTTCTGTACGCGCCTGCAGCTGGCCAGGATCTTTGCGGGAGTAGCCGGTAACCAGACAGTTAACCTCGGTGCCAACCATGGCAGCGCTGATTTGTCGGGCGTTGCTTTGAATTGCGGTTTGCAGTTCTTGCAGCCACTTTTTTTTGGTCGCTTCATCAAGCGTGTCGGGATATTCCGCAGCCGGGGTGCCGGGACGGGCACTGTAGACAAAGCTGAAAGAGGTATCGAAGCCTATTTCCTCAATCAATTTCATGGTATTGCGAAAATCGGCCTCGGTTTCACCGGGGAAGCCGACGATAAAATCCGAGGAAATGCTGATATCGGGACGCAATTTGCGAAGTGCACGGATTTTGGACTTGTATTCCAGTACCGTATGGTTGCGCTTCATTTGCGCCAGAATGCGGTCCGAGCCGCTTTGCACAGGTAAGTGCAGGTGGCTGACCAGCTCCGGGACTTCGCCGTAAACTGCAATCAGATCGTCGGTAAATTCCACCGGGTGAGAGGTGGTAAAGCGGATTCGGTCGATACCTTCGACTTTGGCGACCAGGCGAATCAAGTCGGAAAGCCGTGCAATATCTCCACCGGGCATTTCGCCGCGATAGGCATTCACGTTTTGGCCAAGAAGGTTGATTTCGCGTACTCCCTGGGCGGCGAGCTGGAC
>JBFHKI010000197.1:0-4630 GCA_041595415.1 Pseudomonadales bacterium
AAGCCGCATAGGCCGTACCCAAAGGCAGGCTTTTCATGGCAAGACATAACAGCCACAGACTGGTAATCAAACAAAAGATAGTGGCTACCGAGGGCCAAAAACGGGTAAAACCTTCCGCGTACTTCATCCCGACAGCCCAACCGATTTCCAACAAGCCGGCCAGTACAAGAACACCCCAAGCCATGGGACCTCCAAAAATATCTGACGGGGCCGTCCCCAAATGTGAAGCTGCTTCGGGGTCGTCCCCGTGCAGAGCCAGAAGGCTGTTTGACAGTCGGCATTATCCTCTCAATCTCTACCTGTTCTCAAGGTGCTCTCAAGTCAAATAATTTAGATGTTGCTAATTTAGCAAATGCTAATACAATAAAACCATTACCCCAGTGAGATGTTATGACAGAACTACAACAGTTAAAGCTGCACGCCGGAGAAGCGTCCGGATTGCTCAAGGAACTCAGCAACCCGAACCGCTTGCTGATCTGCTGCATGCTGGCAGAAGGTGAAATGTCGGTATCTGAACTGAACGACAAAATCGGCCTTAGCCAGTCTGCCCTTTCACAGCATCTGGCGCGTCTGCGCGAAGCGGAACTGGTATCCACCCGCAAAGACCGACAGACGGTTTATTACATGCTGAAAGGTGCTGGTGTAGACGCTGTGATAGGCGCACTGAAATCAATCTATTGTCCCTAACGGAGGCACAGACTATGAACATTAACACCCTGACCGCAGGTGAATTTATCGACAAACTCGAACAGGACAGAAACCTGCTGATAGTCGACCTGCGCACCCATGCCGAAGTGGCCAACGAACATCTGGAAAACTGTGTTCACATTCCCGTTCAGGATTTAAATGAGGAGCGGCTGCAACAGGCCATGAAGGACAATGGATTCACCGACCAGCACTCGGTATTCCTGTTATGCCAAAGTGGCAAACGTGCACAAATGGCCGCAGACAAGTTATCCCACGTTGAAGACCTGTCTCTGGTTATTCTGGAGGGTGGCCTGAACGCCATCAAACAACAGGGCGCAAAGGTTAAAAGTGGCAAATCCAATGTCATCTCTCTGGAGAGACAAGTGCGAATCAGCGCAGGGGTTTTGACCATGCTCGGCATTGCTCTGGGTTTTACACTGCACCCCGGCTTTTTTCTTCTGTCCGGCTTTGTCGGAGCGGGATTAACCTTTGCCGGCATTACCGATAATTGCGCTATGGGTTTGATGTTGGCGCGTATGCCCTGGAATGCCAGGGCCTGAAACTGCCAAGGGCAGTAATGGAGAAACATCATGTTATTTCGACAACTTTTTGACAGCACTTCGTCAACCTATAGCTATCTGTTGGCGGATGAAACTTCCGGCAAGGCCGTGATAATTGACCCGGTAATTGAAAAAACCGGCGAGTATATGCAATTGCTTGACGAGCTCGGGTTAACACTGGAGCTTGCCCTGGACACCCATACCCACGCGGACCACATTACCGCATTGGGTGAATTGCGCGACTGCAGCGGCTGCCAATCCATGATTGGAGTCGAATCCCAATCCGAATGCGCCAGCGGCATGTTCAAGGATGGCGATGTGCTGCAGGTGGGTTCGATCAATGTGCAGGTAGTCTATACACCGGGGCACACGGACGACTCCTACAGCTTTGTGGTTGAGGATCAGGGCAAAACCTATCTGTTCACCGGCGACACCTTGCTTATTAGAGGAACCGGCCGTACCGACTTCCAGAACGGCGATGCCCGCCAGCAATTTTCCAGCCTGTGGGATAAATTGCTCAGCTACGGTGACGACGCTCTGGTTTACCCGGCCCATGACTACAAAGGCTGGCACCAAAGTACAGTGGGTGAAGAAAAGCAAAACAACCCCCGGCTTCAGGCAAAGACCGTCGAAGATTACGTCGCGCTGATGGGGTCGTTAAACCTGCCTAACCCCAAGCTGATGGACGTTGCCGTGCCGGCCAATCGGGCCTGCGGAAAAGTCTAGAGAGAAGCGGCCCCGTCCAATGCGGGGCGGCTACTTATCTTCACTACCCACCCAATTGAGCTGATAGAGATCCCGGCGCCTGTCCAGATAGTTGCGCACCGAACCCTCGTTGCGCAGTTTGCTCAGTTTTTCCAGATCCAGGTCCACAATCAGGGTCATCTCGGTATTGGGTGTGGTTTCAGCCATGATGGCGTCGTGCGGGAAAGAAAAATCCGAAGGTGAAAACACCGCCGACTGAGCGTACTGGATATCCGCACCATCCACCTTGGGCAGATTGCCAACACTGCCGGCAATCACTACATAACACTCGTTTTCTATGGCCCGCGCATGGGCACAACATCGCACACGCAGATAAGCATTTTTGGTGTCGGTCCAAAAGGGCACAAACAACATTTGCATACCCTGCTCTGACTGCAATCGTGCCAGCTCCGGAAACTCGATGTCGTAACAGATCAGCACACCGATCTTGCCAAAGTCGGTATCAAACACACTGAGGTTATCGCCGCCGTGCATAATCCAGGAGCGTTTTTCATAGGGCGTTGGGTGCAGCTTGTACTGGGATTCCAGCGTGCCATCCCGACGACAAAAATAGGCCACGTTGTAGAGCCGCCCCTTTTCTACCACCGGCATGGATCCGGCAATAATATTAATGTTGTAACTGACCGCCAGTTTAGAAACGGCGTCGATAATCTGCTCGGTGTACTCCGCCAGCGCCTTGATGGCTTCAAGAGAATTCGGGTGGTTATCAATGCCCATCAGAGGCGCGTTAAAAAACTCGGGGAACAGTGCCAGGTCACACTGGTAGTCCGACAGGGCATCGACAAAAAACTCCACTTGCTGGATCAGCTCATCCACCGACCGCAAAGACCGCATCTGCCATTGCACACAGCCAACCCGTGCCGAGGTCTTTGGCGCGCCAATAAGAGGTACTTTTTCACTGTCGTAATAAAGGTTGGTCCACTCCAAAAGCGTGGCGTAACCTTTGGATTCTTTATCTTCCGGCAGGTAGTCACTCAGTACCCGCTTTACCTCAAAATCATTGGACAGCTGAAAGGTCAGAATCGGATCGTAAATTTCCTTTTTCTTGACCCGCTCAATATATTTTTGCGGCGACATTTCACTGGCGTAATTCTGGTAATTGGGTATACGACCACCGGCCACAATAGACTTTAAATTCAGGCTTTGGCACAGCTCCTTGCGCGCCTCATACAACCTTCGTCCCAGACGC
Organism: Pseudomonadales bacterium; assembly: GCA_041595415.1. Lineage (GTDB taxonomy): Bacteria > Pseudomonadota > Gammaproteobacteria > Pseudomonadales > GM7GCV1 > JABJGI01. The sequence continues at coordinate 3,202 of JBFHKI010000197.1, forward strand.
ATATTGCGATAGTCGGTTGCCACCAGAACTTCCATTCCGTAAAGCACATCCCCGCTCGGATCGTGGGTGGTCAAGTAGGCATCGCCGGTAATCTGGTCATAGGTGTGGCGATCGCCAAACTTGTCGTAATCCACCACCAGTGAAAAGGCCGCCGCCACCACCTCGCCGTGGTCCTCGATGCAAATCTGCCCTTCGGGAAAGGCGTCAAGCTGAGCCTTGAACTTCTTCTCTTCCCAGGCGCCGCCCAGATCGGGATATACCTGATCCATAATTTTTTTCAGACCGGGGTAATCTTCCAGAGTCAGATGGCGAAGGTTCAGCTTGTGTTCTGAACCGTCAGCAGTGGTATGTTCACTCATAAATTTTCGCTACGCCGCAAATAAAAGCCAGGGATAAATATCCGCCTTACCGGCAGACCAAACAAAGGACTGCCCGAAGGATGACTGTAGCAAATTATTGGTAAAACACCGCCAGATTATTTACTCCAACAAAAAAGCCAGCGACCCAAGGCCACTGGCTTTTTGTGCGAGCCTCGCGGCCCGAAATAAAGCGATTTATTCCGGCGCTTTGGTAAAGCGCAGGTAGGGCAGCTTGATGTCCAGTTCGCCAAATTTCTCTTTGGCCTGCTCATCATTCAGGCTCAAGGCAACAATTACATCCTGGCCGGAAACCCAGTTGGCCGGAGTAGCGATAGGAGCACCATCGGTAGCTTGCACCGCGTCCAGTGCACGCAGGATCTCGGCAAAGTTACGCCCTACCGACATAGGGTACGACATGGTCAGGCGAACCTTTTTGTCAGGCCCAATAATAAATACTGTACGCACGGTAGCACTGTCGGCAGGTGTACGACCATCCGGCATGTAAGCATCGGCTGGCAACATATCGTACAGCTTGGCAACTTGCAGCGAAGTGTCATCAATAATGGGGAAGTCCGCAGGGGCACCTGCAAAAGCTTCAATGTCACGCTTCCACTTCTGATGTTCTTCAACACTGTCTACAGACACGCCCATCACCTTGGTATTGCGTTTGACAAACTCGGGCACCAATTGGGCAACCGCGCCAAATTCAGTGGTACAAACCGGGGTGAAATCCTTGGGGTGAGAAAACAGGATGGCATAGCTGTCACCGATCCATTCATGAAGCGAGAGCGTTCCCGCTGTAGAGTCCGTTGTAAAGTCCGGAGCGATATCGTTGATTCGAAGAGACATAATGTTTTACTCCTTTGTCTGGTTAGTGCGAGCACTTTGCTCCTGATCAGAACCCATGTCAATTGCGTTATATCAATATAACTAATAGCTATATTTAAATATCCAACAACCTGGGTCTGCAAAACAAACCCGCACCCCAAATCAACATTTTGTGTACCGATAACCGAACCTGGGGATGCCAACCGCTCGACTATCAGTTTGGGGCTTATCGATGTTGCCGG
>JBFHKI010000198.1:0-4572 GCA_041595415.1 Pseudomonadales bacterium
ATGCGGTAACCCTGAGGGGTTTGCATCCAGCTGTTGGCCGAAAGTATCCAGAAGGCCGAAATAAGTGTGCCAATAGCAACTATGGCGGTAGAGGCAAAGTGCATTCGCGGGCTCACCCGATCGATGCCAAAAAGCATGATGCCGAGGAAAGAAGCTTCGAGAAAAAAGGCCGTCAAGACTTCGTAACCAAGCAGTGGCCCCAGAATATTGCCTGTGGCGTCGGAGAACAGCGACCAGTTACTGCCAAACTGGTAGGACATCACTACACCTGAAACCACTCCAAGACCAAAGATAATGGCAAAGAGTTTTACCCAGAATCTATACAGCTGCATAAAAACCGGTTTTTTGAATTTGAGGTGTAAACCTTCCAGAACTGCCAGATAGGCCGCCAGGCCAATTGAAATCGAAGGGAAGATGATATGAAAAGAAATGGTAAAGGCGAACTGGATACGCGCCAATAAAAGTGGATCTGGGTCGAACAAAATAACTCCTCCCCGGCCAAACCGGAATAGCTACTCGTTACCCCCTACCCCTATTGCGCCGATATATCAGCGGGCGGAATAGTAGCTAAAAATCTTTCCCAACTAAAGAATTCAGGTCAGATTTGACTGCGACTTTTAGTCACACCTGGACAACACATGCGAAACCACTGTTGCTCCGGTTCCACCGATATTCTGTACCAATGCGTGCTCGGGAGCTTTAATCTGGTTCTCACCGGCCTGCTCCGAGAGTTGAAGATAGGTTTCTACCAGTTGGTAGATACCTGTAGCCCCCACCGGGTGTCCACGCGACTTTAAACCACCCATGGTGGAGATAGGCAAACGACCAGTTAAGCTTATCTCGCCCTCCTTGCCAAAGTGCACACCCTTCCCCCGCTCGGCAAAACCGGCAGCTTCCAGACTAAGGGTAGTAATGATGGTATAGGCATCGTGTAATTCGTAGATATCCAGGTCTTCGATACCCAGTCCGGCTTGCTGCATGGCTCTTTGTGTAGAGATCGCAACCCCGGACAAAAAGAGTTTATCCACCCGGCTGTCCAGAGCCAAAGAATCCGTACCTATAGCTGACCCGGCTATCTTGATCATGGGACGGCCATCTATTGCCAATTCCCGGGCACGTTCTTCAGTGGTTATAACGATGGCGGCTGCGCCATCACAAACGGGTGGCGCATCAAATAACTTGACCGGTTCTACCAACATACGTGAATTCAGGTAGTAATCCATATCGATTTTTTTGTGTAAAAAACCGTTGGGATTGTTCATACCATTGTTATGGGCATTTATAGCAAAATGGCCAAAATCTTCCGCCCCTACCCTATAGGTATCCATATAGAGCTGCATGATTTTTGCATTCAGAGAAATAAAGGATTCACCGTAACACCCCTCCAGCTCCCAATCAGCTGCGGTTGCCAAAGCGGAAGTTGTGTCTTCTTTGCTGGCGTGAGTCATGCGTTCAATACCGCAGATAATGGCAGTGTCGTGGTGCCCGCCTGCAACGCTCATCACACCCCAACGAGCCGCCGAAGCTCCTGAACAACAGGCGGATTCAACCGTTGCTGCCTCAATACCTCGCAACCCGGCAACATCAGCTATCAGGGCCCCCATCTGCTGCTGATTGGCCAGAATACCTGACATCATATTGCCGACCACCAGCATGCCAACTTCATTTTTTTCTATCCCTGAATGCAGCAATGCCTGACTAATTGCTTCGGAAGCCATATAGCGTCCACGTATACCCGCCTCTTTTGTTATCTTGGTTTGTCCGACTCCTACCAGATACACATCTCTCATAAAATGTCCCTCTTTGTGGATTTCTTATATAGGCTAAGGCTACAGCATAATTTCACACTTTAGCTTTCACTCCTATACGAATTGTGACAAACCGTCGGCATTACTAATCCATAAGCTTTGGTAGGGCTCAAGCTGAACTATGCCAAGTCGATCTCGTAATTCCTGACCGGAAATCAAATCGCGCCACTCCGAGGTAGAAATCAGGTTGATTTGGGTAAGAGAGAATTCAGCTGGCTGATCGGTAACATTGCTTATGGAAAAAATACTTTGTTTGCGACCAGCCGATTGGCGCCAGACCCCAAATAGTCCCGGCCCTAACTGCAGGGTAAATTGCACGGCATTGGGGTGAAATGCGGGTTGGCGTTTGCGGATAGCAATCAGACTGGACAGCTTTTCAAACAACTGGGCGTGGTGACTCGCCGGGTCTCCGAGCTTTTCTTCGAGTTCATCCAGTACCCAGTTATGTCGGTTAATAGCACGATTCTGCCCAAGGCGATCCAGCTTTTCCAAATCGTTCTCGGTACCCAAAAAGCTGTGGATATAGAAAGCAGGAATGCCCTCCAAAGACATCATGATGGCGTGGGCACAAACCATTCGTTCAACACCCCATTGATCTTTACCCTTGTGGGTTCCGCTCAGGGCGCTATACAGACTGATATTTATTTCGTAGGGTTTGAGCTGGTTGTTTTCCAGTGCCCGCGACGAGATATGGCCACCCAGTTTTTGCGCCGTTTCAACCAGAGCAACCTGCTCATCATCTTCAAGCAAGCCCTCAATCGGCCGCAGGCCGATCCCATCGTGAGAGGCGATAAAGTTGAAATAGGTGGTCCCATCCTGAGCTGGCGGCAAACTCATAATCCATCGGCTTAGTGCGCTGCAATCACCGCTCCATAGGGTATTGAGCAACAAGGGCGGCAAAGGGAAGTTATAAACCATATGCGCTTCATTGCCGTTACCAAAATACGTCAGATTTTCCCGATCAGGTATATTGGTTTCAGTGATCAACAGAACTCGCGGATCATAATGTTCAACCAGTGCCCGCAATAGTCGCACAATCTCGTGAGTCTGCGGTAAGTTGATGCAATTGGTGCCAATCTCTTTCCAGATGAACGCAATGGCGTCCAAACGGAATACACTGATCCCCTGCTCCAGGTAAAAACGTACGATACGTACAAATTCCAGCAATAGATCCGGATTGGCAAAGTTCAGATCCATCTGGTCGTGACTGAAGGTACACCATACGTATTTAATGCCATCAACCGTCTCAACCGGATAGAGTAAATCGCTGGCTCTGGGGCGCACTACCTGGGACAGGTCATCAGCCGGACTTGCCAATTGAAAGTAGTCTTTGCCGGGTTTTTTACCCTGTATAAAATTCTCAAACCACTGACTACGTCTCGAGCAGTGGTTGATCACCAAATCAGCCATCACCCGGAATTCCTTGCCCATTTCCGAGATATCCTGCCATTCACCAAAGGATTCATTTACCTGCTTGTAATCAATGACCGAAAAACCGTCGTCAGCACAATAAGGATAAAAAGGCAGGATGTGCACTATGCTGATCAGATCTTTAAGGTGCTTGGTACAGAAGTTTTTCAAGGTTCGAAGCGGCACCTCATCTTTGGCATAGATTGAATTGGCGTAGCTGATAACCACCAGATCCGCTTCAGTCCAGGGATTATTGCTGGTCAACTCGGGTGCGGGCTCCCGTGGATAATCCATGGCGGCCACCAGTTGATCCGCATAAACCGAAGCTTTGATATCGGGATAGATTTGCGAAATATGGGCGACGAGCCGACTTTTTAACGTCGAAACTTTATTGGTATTCAGCATAGGGGTCACTACTTCAGATTATTACCTTGCACTGTTTCAGGGGGCGAATTCTTGGTGGTCTTCTTCAACGGCTGAACGAATATCATTGAGAATATGGGGTTCGGCGCTAATGACCCGGTTCCAGCTTGGAACAAAGGGCGTATCCATCGGGTTCTCGAGGAAATGGCTGCCGGCATCCATGATATTTGCTGCAAACAACTCTACCGACTTCTCTTCCTGATGAACATCATAAGCCAGACCGTTGATCAGAGCGTCATTGCGATAGGTTTCCACAAAGTCCAGCGCTACCCGGAAATAGGTCGCCTTGATAGAACGAATATTCTCTGGAGTGAAGACCGCTCCATTGGTTGCCAGCTTGCGGAAAATCGATTTGGAAATATCCACCGACATTTTGGACAAGCCCTGGTTGGCATCCTCTTCTGAAAGATCTTGATGTTTGTGATCGTAAACGTCGGCAATATCCACCTGACAGATACGGTTGTTGGCAAAATTGCGTTTTATCTCCAACAGCAATCCGACTTCAAGCCCCCAGTCACTGGGGATACGTATGTCATTTACCACATCGCGACGCATTGCAAATTCTCCCGCCAGGGGGTAGCGAAAGCTGTCCAGATAATCCAGCCATTCGGAAGGCCCGATAACTTTTTTTAGTGCCCGAATCAGAGGTGTGACCAACAGACGGGTCACCCGCCCACCTATCTTGTCACCACCTATCCGTGCGTAATAGCCTTTGGCGTATTCGTAGTTGAAATTCGGGTTGGCAATCGGGTATAGCAAACGTGCAAGCATTTCGCGTTTATAGGTCACGATATCGCAGTCGTGCAGCCCGATAGCCTCACCCCGACCAGAGGCCAACATATAACCCATGCAATACCAGACATTCCGACCTTTACCTAACTCGGTTGGTGCCAAATTCAACTTGGCCAGCTTCTGATGGATAGCCTGTAAA
>JBFHKI010000199.1:0-4571 GCA_041595415.1 Pseudomonadales bacterium
ACCTTTACCAAGACCACCAACTGGGTGAAATTCCACGAGGTCAAGCAGGATGTGTTACTCAAAGTCGCTGATATTATTGCCGATGCAGGAGCCGAGATCGCCTTTCCGACTCAGACTTTGCACCTGGCAGATGGCGACCTCCCACAATCACAGGTGGAGTCGTCGGAACCACAGCTGGAGAAAAGTGCCTGATGAAAGCGGTTATTACCGGAACCGGTTTTGAATCCGCAGACTTTGGAAAAATTGTGGGTGAGCACCATCTTCAATCAGCTCTGGGGGAGAGTTCGGCCAAAGTTCTGGATATTGAGTCGTCGGCAGACAGGTTTTTTTGGCTTCGGCGGCACGGTGAAAAAGGAGAGATAGCACCACATCGGATCAATTACCGCGCCAATATTCACACCCTCGCTGAGCTGGGAGTTACGCAAATTATTGCGGTAAATTCTGTTGGCGGGATATCAGAAGCTTGTAAGCCTGGTGTCTTGGTTTTTCCCGATCAAGTTATCGACCTAACCTGGGGACGTGAGACGTCATTTTTTGATGGCGACTTTTTGCCACTTCAGCATATTGATTTCACCCAGCCTTTTGACGGCGATTTGAGTCAGCAGCTTCTGGCTTGTGCCGAACAATTATCTTTGTCCAGCTTCAGCCCTGCCACCTACGCTTGTAGTCAGGGGCCTCGCCTTGAAACGGCAGCAGAGATAAAAGCTATGGGTATTCAGGGGGCAGATGTTGTAGGTATGACCGCTATGCCGGAAGCGGCATTAGCCAGAGAACTGAATATGGCCTATGCGGCCATCTGTCCGGTTGTGAATATGGCCGCCGGTTTGTCTGAGGTTATCCTGAACGAGCAGGAGGTGCGCAAGCGCGCAAAACAGATGGCTTCTTGCCTGATTGATTTGATTCTGTTGGGCCTAAAGTCTCTCGGTGAGGGCGGCTCTTAGGGTTGCTCTTCGATAATCGGTGGTTCGATCTCCAGGATTCGGATTAGCATGCCCAGTTTGGGGTGGTCGACAAAATGGTACTCATTGGAGCGCAATCGGCGGTTCATATCAATTTGGATGATCTGCGATACGCTTTGATCCTGCAGCAGGATGTCCACTTGTGGCCGAGGGAGAAACTTGGGTTGCGGTTCTCGCAGGGTAATCTGTGGCATTTCGATATTCAGTTGCAAAGGCTCTTGTGAGCTGTCCGTGAAAAAGCTGATTTCCTGTGCCTCGGGACCTTGTTCTTGTAAAGGCATCAAGGGCGCATAGCGCGGTTTGCCTCGTGTCAGTCCGGATCGCGACGAGTCACATCGATAGGGCGCATTCCACCAATCTTCTGTCAGAGGTGGTTCTGCCAGAATATCCAGCGGTTCTACCGGTGTTTCCGGCTGAAAGCGCAGATAGGAGCAGGCGTTGTATAGGTCGGGCAGTTCAGGCAGCTGACTCAGGTGAAAGGCCGTGGGTTGATCAGTTTCCGCCGGAGGGCTGAAGTCGGTCAACCAAAGCTTGGCGGTCATATGTAAAAAACGCGACAGGTGAATGCGCAGGGATCCTTCCAGTTCGTGTCGGCCTTCAAATTCCGAACCGCCTTCTACCAATATCCAGGGGGCATCCGCTTCATCCACCAGTGGTTGCTGCCATGCCTGATGCCAGAGTAGTCGGTAGCCTTGGGTAACCCTGAATGCGTAAGCGTCACCGTTCATGGTGCGACTGTTGATGGGCAGTTTTCGCATTGCCGGTGTCAGGGGAAACTCTGACTCAAACAGGGGTAGAAGTGGCTGCTGCCATGCGAGGTCAATTTCTGTGGGCCAGGTCTCCGCGGAGCTGCCCTGAGCCTCAAGATCGGGAAAGTCCTGAGCAAAGAGAATTACTTCAATCTGGTACCAGGGCTGTGCGATCGCTGAAACAGGGATGCACAGCGCAACACAAAGCATTAACCTGGACAGCCTTTGTCCTAAAAGTCTCATGCAGATTTTTCCTGGGTGGAAAAGCTTTGAAGTAAGTCCTGCAAAAAGTTCAATCGGGCCTCCGCCGAACCGAATTTACCAAAAAATTGTAGACGGTCGGGCCCGCCAAAGCGATATTGATCCGGGTATCTTTGCACCAGTTCGATCAGTTGCATAGGATCAAAGGGTGGATTTTCTACAAATGTCACACTGCCGGACTCATCACCTATATCGATTTTGGTAATACCCAGAGGTTGGGCGTCCAGTTTGATTTGGCTCAGGGCGAACAGGGTTTTAAGTGGTTCGGGCAGGAGGCCGAAGCGGTCGATCATCTCTACTTGCAGCTGTCTAAGCCCGGCCTCATCTTTTGCACTTGCAATCCGCTTGTATAGTTGCAGGCGAGTGTTTACATCAGGCAGATAATCCTCCGGGATAATAGCCGGCACACCTAATTTGATTTCCAAAGGTTTGGCATCTTCCGTCAGACTGACTGCCTTGCCTGATTGAATATCCCGAACAGCTCTCTCAAGCATCTCCTGATAGAGCTCGAAGCCGATGGCTTGTATCTGTCCGCTTTGATTGTCACCCAGAAGTTCACCGGCGCCGCGTATTTCCAGGTCGTGGGTTGCCAGAGCAAATCCGCTACCTAGATGATCGGCTTCTTCAATGGCGATTAGACGTTTTGCGGCGTCGGCGGTAATGCTGCGCTTGTCTGGTGTTAGCAAGAAGGCATAGGCTTGATGATGGGAGCGTCCTACTCTGCCACGGAGTTGGTGCAGTTGCGCCAGGCCAAACTTGTCAGCTCGGTCGATAATCATGGTGTTGGCTGTGGGAATGTCGATACCCGTTTCGATGATGGTGGTGCAGAGAAGAATATCAAAGCGCTGATGGTAGAAGTCGGTAATGATCCGTTCCAGTTCCTGTTCGCGCATCTGGCCGTGGGCAATGGCAATGCGCGCCTGCGGCACCAGATCAGATATTTCCTGAGCTCTGCGCTCGATGGTACGAATTTCATTGTGCACGAAATACACCTGTCCACCGCGCATCAGTTCACGTTGTACCGCTTCTTGTATCACTCGGTTTTCTTGGGGCTGTACGAAGGTTTTGACTGCCAGTCTTCGTGCCGGGGGAGTGGCGATAATGGACAAATCCCGAATAGAGGCCATCGCCATATTGAGTGTTCGAGGTATGGGGGTTGCGGTCATTGTCAGCAGGTCAACGTCCGCTTTCAGCGCTTTTAATACCTCTTTTTGTCGAACCCCAAAACGGTGTTCTTCATCGACGATCAGCAATCCCAAAGCTTTTGTTTTCAAGCTCTGATGCAAGACTTTGTGTGTGCCAATCAGGATGTCGACCTTGTTGTTGCCGAAGTCCTGTAGGGTCTTGTCTTGTTCGCTGCTGGTATTGAGACGAGATATGGAATCGATCTTTACCGGCCAGTTGGCAAAGCGGTCGCGAAAAGTTTCCAGATGCTGGCGGGCGAGCAGGGTTGTAGGCACCAAAACAATCACCTGTTTTCCCGCGTTTGTGGCGATAAATGCCGCGCGCATGGCAATTTCGGTTTTGCCAAACCCGACGTCGCCACAAATCAGGCGGTCCATAGGTCGTGCTGCGCGCATATCGTCTTCAACCGCAGCAATGCTGGTTAACTGGTCGTCGGTTTCTTCAAAAGGGAATTCCTGGCAGAAACGCAGGTATTCCGTTTCGTCAAACTCCATGGCCGTACCTTTACGTGCCATGCGCTGGGCATATATCTCGAGAAGTTCTGCGGCGGTATCGCGAATTTGCTCGCGCGCTTTGCGTTTTGCCTTATCCCATTGCTCGTTGCCGAGACGGTGCAATGGGGCGGTATCTGCATCTGCTCCAGAGTATCTGGAGATCAGCTCCAGTGAGTCCACCGGAACGTAAAGTTTGTTTTTGTTGGCGTACTCCAGTGCCAGGAATTCCTGCAAGCTGCCGTTTACTTTCAGCGATTCGAGCCCCTTGAAACGACCAATGCCGTGTTCAATATGTACCACTGGTGATCCGGGTCGCAGCTCGGTGAGGTTGCGAATTATCTGATCGTTGTCGGCCCAATTGTTGGTAGCCTTTTTCGGCCGGTTTTTTTTCTGTTGTACCCGCTCGTTAAGCAGGTCGTTTTCGGCTATCAGGGCGATGGATAATTCGGGATGTATCCAGCCTCTGGTGATTTGGCCCACCGCAACAGCCAGATGGGAATCCGAGCTGATAAATTCATGCCAGCTATTCAGGCTCGTCGGGGCAAACCCCGCCTTTTTAAGGTTGTCCAGCATGAGCTCCCGGCGACCGGTGGACTCAACACAAATAAGGACGCGCTCCAGACTGTTGTATAACGCTTGGAGTCCGTTATAGGGGTTTTCTTCTCTGTAGTGAAAGGCGATATCGGGTAGGTCAAGAATCGCGGCTTTTGGGTCTGGCTTTAAATGAATTCGGGGGTGGCGGTTTAATAGAGAAAAACAGTCGGCAACCGAGAGGTACAGCTGGTTTGGCTTCAGCAGAGGTCTCTCAATATTGCCCGAGTACTGTTCCTGGCGTTGCAGTAATTGTTGCCAGAAGCTTTCGGTGGCCTTGGTCAGCCCGGGCATTTGAATTATCTGGGTGTTTTCGGGCAGGTAATCCAGCA
>JBFHKI010000200.1:0-4571 GCA_041595415.1 Pseudomonadales bacterium
GGTGAATCCCACCGTCATTTGGTTGGCATCGCCGATGCGGTCGCCGCCCATAAACCTATTGGTCCGAAAGAGTCCGCTGTAGGAGGGTGTGGCTTTTCGCGTATCAAAAATCGGTATTTCGTTTTGCGACTGGGCATCCACGTTCAGGTATTGCAGGGCTGGCTGGAAAGATTGAATCCAATTCGCTCCAAAGAGATAGGTGTTGCGTTCGAAACTCGCTTCGCTGAAAAGTCGAAATCCACCAGCGTGATTCTGTGGGTTTTTATCCTGATAGCCCGCCAGTGGGTCATCCAGATCGTAAAATCTGTGCAGGCTCAGGCCTTCGACCTCAAGCTCCCCCCAAGGCACACTGAAACTGGTAGATAGACTGTAATCCATACTTACTCGTTGGCCGGTGACCCAGGATCCATTGTCGTCGGCCTGGAGAAGAGGTGCTGAATTGAAGCTGTCGTCCAGGGGGTGATCAAAATTCACCGCCTGGTGGTTCAGTTGCCAATAAAAATCGCCGGTCTGGTAATCTCCATCGAAACTCAGATTGGGTAGCTCCCGGTAGGTCTCCACCAGATCATCGCTTAGATTTTGATATCGAAGAACGGATAACCCCACAACCCAGTGATCGCTGTCAGTGGATATTCCGGCGTACTGTTTGAGATTGAAGTTGGTATTGATGCCCTCAGTGGTGCTGCCAAGATCGTCAAAGTAATCCATGTCGCTGACCTGATGGTAATCGATCAGGGTTTCTGACCAGCCCCAATCTGCCCGGCTTTCGACGCCAACCAGCCAGCGGTCTTCACCTGCCTGACTGTTATCTGCTCCTCCCAGATCGTCGGGCAGATAATGAAGAGTTGTCTGGTTGTAGTAGTTTTGACCGAGAAAGCGGTTTTCGATTTCTATGCCGGTACCACGTTTTTCAATATAGCGCGGAGTGATGGTCATATCCCGGTTTGCTGCCAGATTCAGATAGATAGGTTGGGCTATATCCAAACCATTGTCAGAGCTGCGGCTTAGACGTGGATAGAGTAGGCCGGTTTGCCGACCTTCTCCGACCGGAAAGGCAAACCAGGGCGCGTAAAAAACCGGCACCTGACCAACCCGGATCACCATATTTTTTGCAGTGGCAAATAGCTGGTTTTCGTCGATAGCAATTTCGCTCGCCGAAAGCGACCAGTTGTCTTCGCCCGGTTCACAGGTGCTGTAGGTGGCATTCAAAACATAAAACCGGCCATCGGGGTCACGACCAACTTGTTCCGCGGTTCCTCGAACGCCCAGCTCGTGCAGAACGAACTCGGCCTCGCTAAATTGCATGGCTTGGGAGTTATTAATGATGGAAGCAGAGCGTCCTGTAATAAGCATACCGGGTTCTCGAAGACGGATATCTCCGTTCATCTCTATACGGTCTTCACCCTGCAGTATTCTGATGCTATCGGCTTCTACGGATCGCCAGCCCTGAATCAATTCGACACTGCCTTCCATGATGGCGACACTGCCGTCACCATCCACTTCGGAAAGATCCGAAATGACTTCCAGGTTGGCATCTGTTGGGTTGGTGTTAATGGCCTGATATGAGCGGGGTTGTTCAACATACATACCACTGCAAGAGCGGGGGCATTGTGCCAATAGCTCTGCTGGCAGATTTTCCCGCAAAACCCATTCCAGCTCAGCCGCGCTAACAGAGGCGGTTTCCTGGGCGCTGACAAACATGCAGCCAATACTGAACAGGACTCCGGCGAAGGCCCGACGACTGAATAAAAGGGCGTTGATAATCTGATGGTTTTTCAATGGGTCGATCTTTGTTTCTGACCAAGTCCTGCTGCAATTGCTCCAGGAGAATTGTTTCATGAGGCTGGTATGACTAAAGACATACAGTGTAAAGTAATCCGCATGGAAACGCTGGCTGAAAAAACGCTGATCGAAAAAAAACTCATGGCATTAGCGAGTCGTTATTTGCCGGACAGTATTCTTTACAACGATCAAGTTACAGTTGAGCCTCTGTCCGGAGATGCGGGCTTTCGGCGCTATTTCCGTCTCGCGACCAAACCTAGTGTTCTGGGTGTCAGCGCCACGCCCGAGAAAGAAGACTGGGTGGCCTTTATGCGCGTATCCAGCTTGCTTAATTCTCTGGGTATCAACGTTCCGACCATCTATGCTGCCGATCTGCTGTCCGGTCAATTACTGATCGAGGATCTTGGTGATGAGCTTTATCAGAAGGCCTTGCTGGATAAGCATTCGGCAACGGACCTACCACAGCTGTATCAAGATGCCATTGATGTTTTGCATCAGCTCAGTCGCTGCGAAGAGCGTCCCGCCTGGTTGCCACGTTATTCTGCAGGTCTGCTGCGGCAAGAGATGGAGCTTTTTCCACTGTGGTTTGTGAAAAAGTTGCTGGGTTATTCAATCGATATGTCTGAATCGAGATTGCTCACTTCCAGTTTCAGCTATCTGGTGGGGCAGGCTTTGGATCAGCCGCAAGTTTTGGTGCACCGTGATTACCACTGCCGCAATCTGCTCAAGGTTGAAAAGCGTAATCCGGGTGTAATTGATTTTCAGGACGCCGTTTGGGGCCCTGTCACCTACGATCTTGTTTCCCTGAGTCGTGATTGTTACCTGCGTTGGGAGATTGCTCGAGTCAACGAAGTGCGCGATGCCTTTGCAGCCCGTTTGCATGAAAATAAGATTCTCAATGCCGAAGGGCTTACCAAATTTCCCCTCTGGTTTGAAAGTATGAGTGCCCAAAGGCACCTCAAGGTATTGGGTATCTTTGCCCGATTGGCCTTGCGGGATGACAAGCCGACATATCTTGACGATCTACCCTTGGCGCTGCGTTATTTACTGGAGACCTGTGAGAGGGATAGCCAACTGAATGAATTGGGTGAATGGATTCAATCCAGACTGGTGCCGCTTATGGAACAGCAGCCCTGGTATGTTGATTGGCGCCAGGCGGGCAACATGGTCACGGTCTGGTAAGGACTTCCACAGAAATACATGAAAGCCTTTTTATTAGCTGCAGGTAAGGGGAAACGACTGCGGCCCCTGACCGAACAAACCCCCAAACCTCTGATTCCTGTGGCAGGTGAGCCTCTGATTCTTCGCCATATAAAGCGCTTGAAAGAGGTCGGGGTTGAAGACTTTGTTATCAATACCCATTGGCTGGCTGATCGTTTGCAGAGCTTTCTGGGTGATGGATCTGAATTTGGTATAAATATTCACTGGTCACACGAAGAAGAACTGCTGGAAACGGGTGGTGGTTTGCAAAAGGCACTACCGCTGATTGGTGAGCAGCCTTTTATATTGGTCAGTGCCGATATCTGGACGGACTTTGACTACGGGAGCTTTATCTCCAGGCCGATGTCCGATATGGAATTGGCTCGTTTGGTATTGGTCGACAACCCGGAACATAACCTAAAGGGCGATTTCATTCTGCAAGGAGCGGAGGACTCCGGCTGTGAATTTCCGGCGCTGGGTATTCCCGATCAGCTCTCTTCGCAGACCTTGACCTATTCCGGTATTGCTTTGATCAGGCCGGAATGGATAGCTTCATGGACGTTTGACGATAGAGCTTTCCCCCTTCGGGAGCCTCTCATTGAAGCCATAATCAAAGGCCAGATTAGCGGTTATCACTACCGGGGTTACTGGACAGATGTAGGCAATCTTGAGCGGTTGCAAGCTATCCGGGACAAGCTTGAAGTAGAATAGCGGTTTGATTCTTTACGACAGATGCAAATGCAACCTTATCTGATAGCTCCATCCATTCTTTCAGCCAACTTTGCCCGACTGGGTGAAGAGGTCGACAGGGTTCTTGAGTCCGGTGCCGACTGGGTTCACTTTGATGTAATGGATAATCACTACGTTCCCAATTTGACCATTGGTCCCATGGTTTGTGAAGCCCTGCGTAAACACGGTGTTGAAGCGCCGATAGATGTACATCTGATGGTTGAACCTGTAGATGATTGCATCCGCATGTTTGCCGATGCCGGCGCCACCAACGTGACCTTTCATCCGGAAGCCAGCCGTCACGTTCACCGTTCCCTGCAACTTGCTGCAAGTCTGGGATTAAAAACCGGTTTGGTGTTAAACCCGGCAACTCCGGTTTCGCTGGTGCAGCCTGTAATAGAAGAATTGGATATTTTGCTGTTGATGTCGGTGAATCCGGGTTTTGGCGGACAGAAGTTTATTCCCGCTACACTGCAAAAATTGCGTGAAGCCCGGGCCCTAATTGACAGTGCGGCAAAGGATATTCGACTGGAAATAGATGGTGGAGTGACGGCAGCCAACATTGCTGAAATTGCCGCTGCGGGAGCAGACACCTTTGTGGCCGGTTCGGCTATATTTGGTCAATCGGATTACGCCGCCGTTATCAAGTCAATGCGTCAGGCGTTGTCAGAAATATAGTTCTTGTTAGAAGTTTGGTTGAATAACTATTCCGGGTCGCCACAGATATTTCTGCTATGCAGAAATATCTGGTTGTCCAGGATCTCCACTTCTAGCGGTTTTAGCCTGTCGCCTGTACAGGGGCCCGCTTGGCATTCACCGGTTTCGACCTCAAAAAGCGCCATGTGATTACTGCATTGTAA
>JBFHKI010000201.1:0-4553 GCA_041595415.1 Pseudomonadales bacterium
AGCAGGCCCAGAATGCGGTGGACTTGCTAAACTCTCTCGGTGAAGACGCATGGATCATTGGCGAAATAACCGACACAGAAAGTACAACCCGCGTTAATTACCTGGCCTGAACTTGAACCCTTCCGTGCAGATAGCCGTTCTGATTTCCGGCAGCGGGTCCAACCTGCAAGCCATTCTCGACAGCTGCCAATCCGGCTACATAAATGCCGATATCTGCTTGGTATTGAGCAACAGGCAAGATGCCTACGGCTTGGAACGAGCAAAGGCTGCAGGTATCACAACCAGAGTATTGGATCACCGGGGTTTTGATAGCCGGGAGGATTACGATAGCGCACTGGTATCGACACTCACCGGATTTAGCCCTGATCTGGTTGTTCTGGCCGGATTTATGCGGATTCTTACACCGGTTTTTACAGACGCCTTTGCGGGAAAACTGATCAATATCCATCCCTCTCTGCTTCCCAAATACCCCGGTCTGCACACTCACAGACGCGCACTGCAAAACGGCGACGCTGAACAGGGTGCAACCGTGCATTTTGTCACAGATGAGCTGGATGGTGGCCCGGCGATTCTTCAGGGGAGAGTTGCGATTCAACCCGACGACAATGAGGATAGCCTCGCCTCCCGAGTGCTAACCGAGGTAGAACACAAAATATACCCACTGGCAGTAAAGTGGTTTGTCGAGCAGCGCCTGGAAATGCGCGATGGTAAAGCCTGGCTCGACGGGGAACTACTTGATATCTCAGGTTTCCAATATCAGGATATACAAAGCAATTCTTGACAGGAAACCCGGCCAATGAAATCTTTTATTTTTTGCCTGTTCACCCTAACCAGTCTGCTGGCCTGGTCAGACGAAACTATATTTTCACAAGAGTACAAAACCCGCATCGAAGGCATCCCTATCACCACAACCCGATCACTGGTGCTACGTGATGACGGCACCTACAGATTCCGTATCCGCTCCGCAAATTTTTTAGCAAAATTTGAAGAGAGCAGCTATTACGAAATTCAGGAAGACGGCAGTCTAAGACCCTATTTAAATAAATCCGAGCGCAGTGTATTCGGGGTTTCCAGTGAGTCGGAGACCCGTTTTGACTGGGACGCCAAACTGGCGGTTTTCATTCGGGATGACGAAGAACCCAAAGAAGTGACTATAGAAGCAGGTATGGTAGACCGGACTCTCTATCAATACCTCATGGAGCTTGATATGCGCGCCGGCAGGCCGGTATTAAGTTACGATGTGGTCGACAAGGGGCGTATTCGTAACTTCACATTCGAAAATCTGGGAGTTGAAGAACTGGAAATTGAAGGCAGATCGCTTTCCGCTTTCAAACTGAAACGCATCACCGAGACCGACGAACGTGAAACCCTTGTGTGGATGGCGGCCGACCTCAACTATGAAATTGTCAAGATCTTCCACAGGGAGGACGAAGACAGCGAATACACAATGACAAGAAAATTATAGATCTATCATAAGTTTAAGAATCAAACTTAAACTATTTTATCTTCCATTCATGGTATCTTTTCAGCCAGCCCAATAGCCTTTGAGGCGCATGGGCGCGCTTCCATTCTCCGGCCACATACTTGTTGGTTTCTGCCAGCGTCGGGTAACTGTGGATAGTACCCAGGATCTTGTTCAAACCCAGGTTATGCTTCATGGCCAACACAAACTCGGCAAGTAAATCTCCAGCGTGTTCACCGACGATAACTACACCGAGAATACGATCCTTGTTGGGCACCGTGAGAACCTTGATAAAGCCCTGAGCACTGCTGTCGGCTATAGCCCGATCCAACTCGCCAATATCAAAACGACTTACCTCATAGGCAATCCCTTTATCTTTGGCTTCATTTTCACTCAAACCCACTCTGGCAACCTCAGGGTCGGTGAAAGTCGTCCAGGGGATTACGGAATAGTCGACACGAAAACGTTTAAAGCTGCCGAATAGTGCATTCACCGCAGC
The DNA here is from genome assembly GCA_041595415.1 of Pseudomonadales bacterium. Lineage (GTDB taxonomy): Bacteria > Pseudomonadota > Gammaproteobacteria > Pseudomonadales > GM7GCV1 > JABJGI01. The sequence continues at coordinate 1,962 of JBFHKI010000201.1, forward strand.
GTACCAGGCCTGATGCGCAGCGGTGTGTGTAAATTGATAGGATCCTGCAACATCACCTGCAACAAAAATATTCGGATAGCTGGTTTGCAAAAAGGCGTTTACTTCCAGCGGCCGATCGGTATCTATCCCAAGCGACTCCAAGCCATAACCCTTTAGTCTTGCACGGCGCCCCACAGCACAAATCAATTCATCATAGGCAATGGTGATTTCCTGCCCCTGATGTTCAACAATAACCTGTTTTTCACCTTTGCTGTTTTGCTCAAAGCGCAGTGCCTTGTGTTCCGTTAAGACCTCAACACCTTCCTGCTCCAGCCTTTCCCGCACAAAACTGGCAACTTCCGGATCTTCACGAATCATGATTTGCGGCAGCATTTCTATCTGAGTGATCTTGCTGCCCAAACGCGAAAGGCTTTGCGCCAACTCACAACCAATTGGCCCACCGCCCAAAATGACCATGCGCTCCGGGGGATTATCCATTTCAGCCAGACGCTGCCAAAGACTGTCACTGGTCAAATAACCGCTCGATTCAATACCTTCGAGGGGAGGCACAAAAGGCTCGGCTCCAGCGGCAATAACGATGTTCGGAGCGCGGAGCTGTTGTTTTCCGCCATCCCTGCCCTTTATTTCCACGGTCCAGGGATCTTTTATTTCAGCATAACCCTGAATAACCTCTACACCCAGATTGGTATAGCGCTCCACACTGTCGTGGGGTTCGATATCAGCGATAACCGAGTTTACGCGCTGCATGACCTGGCGAAAATCAACCGCTACTTGCTGATTCGGAAGACCGTATTTCTCGGCATGCAACATTTGTTGCCTCAACTTTGCCGTGCGAATAAGCGCTTTACTCGGCACACAACCGGTATTCAGGCAATCACCACCCATCTTGTTGGCCTCGATCAAGCTGACTTTTGCTTTGACCGCCGCGGCAATATAAGCACTTACCAGCCCTCCAGCACCTCCTCCAATAACAATCAGATTGCGATCGAACTGTTTCGGTTTTTTCCACTTTGCATATTTTCTGCGGATGCTCAGGGCGGAGCCGATACGTTTAACAATCAAGGGAAATAAGGCAAGCAGTACAAAGGCCGAAATCAAGGCCGGCGACAAAATACCACTGGGGCTATCCAGAGTAGCTATCTGGCTGCCCGCGTTCACATAGATCAAAGTGCCTGGAATCATGCAAAGCTGGCTAACCCAGTAGAAGCTGACAAGCCGAACCGGGGTCAACCCCATCAACAAGTTAACTACAAAAAAGGGCACACCAGGCATCAAGCGGAGGCTGGCTAAATAAAATTTGCCATCTCTTTCAAAACCTTTGTTAAAGGCACTTAAGCGGTCGCCAAACTTTTCCTGTACAGAGTCCCTGAAAAGGTAACGTGAAGCGATAAAAGCACAGCTGGCACCAATGGTTGAAGCAAAGGAGACCAGGATGAAACCCCAGACAATACCAAAGATGGCCCCTGCGGCCAGCGTCATTATGGCAGCACCCGGTAAAGACAGGGCCGCGACCAAAACATAGCTGATAAAAAATATGCCGCCGATCAGAATGGGTTGTGCATCCCTAAAGGCCTGTAAACGCCCCTGGGCCGACTGCAAATAATCAAAGCTGAGATATTGCTGCAGATCCAACAGAAAGAAAGCCAGAACCATCAAGGCAATAGCGGCAAACAATATCTTCTTTTTCATCTGGCTGTTTCTCTGGTCGAATAATATTCTGTGACGTTTAGAGCTGACAGAAGTTACAACCAGCCTTTTTTAACAGCAGCTGACTGAAAGTGGCAGCGATCAGGTTTTGGGCAAGGTAACTCCGGTTTGCCCCTGGTACTTGCCTCCCCTGTCCTTGTAGCTGGTTTCACATACTTCGTCCGACTCAAAAAACAGCATTTGGGCTACCCCCTCGTTGGCGTAAATTTTGGCGGGCAGACTGGTAGTATTGGAAAACTCAAGAGTTACGTGACCTTCCCATTCTGGCTCCAGTGGCGTTACATTGACGATAATGCCACATCGGGCGTAGGTTGATTTGCCCAGGCAGATAGTCAGTACCGAACGAGGAATACGAAAGTACTCCACGGTACGTGCCAAGGCAAAGGAGTTGGGAGGAATCACACAATACTCGCCTTTGATGTCGACAAAACTGTCCATATCAAAATTCTTTGGATCTACGGTGGCGGAGTGCACATTGGTAAAAATTTTGAATTCATCGGCACAACGGACATCATAGCCATAACTTGAGGTGCCGTATGAAACAATTCTTTCGCCCTTGTGTTCCCGCACTTGGCCCGCTTCAAAGGGCTCGATCATACCTTCGTTTTCCGCCATCCGGCGGATCCACTTATCCGATTTAATACTCACCTTTCATCCTGTACTTTTGGTCTGTGTTGGTTTAAAGCTATTCAATAGTAATTTCGGGGAAGGTTACTTCCTCTGGCTGATCCAGACTGGCCAGCAGGTTTTTTGCAATCTGACGGTAACTTTGGCCGATACTTCCGTCGGGAGATTTGACCAAAGTCGGGATACCATCATCCAGATCCTCACGAATACGTATATCCAGAGGCAGGGATCCCAAAATCGACACGCCGTATTTGTCTG
>JBFHKI010000202.1:0-4546 GCA_041595415.1 Pseudomonadales bacterium
CATACCAGTTGACCAGGATGATGCTAAGGCCCTCAATGTCAAACTCCCTGGCCTGATTTTCCTCAAAGTCCGTGGTATTACACAGAAAGGTTTTCAAGTTGTATCACCATCCAGGTTCGGGTCCGGTGACCGCACCAAGGCTGGAGTGCTCGAAGTGCATCGGCCTGCTCCAGCCCTGTTGAAAATTAAAAGGGCACATTTGTGTCCGCTCAAAAACTGCCACGTAGTGCTTCTATGCGTTCTTCAAGTGGCGGGTGGGTCATAAATGCTCTGCCGGCTTTTTTGCTGAATCCGGGAGAGATGCCAAAGGCGGTTAGGCTGTCCGGCATCTGATTTGGCACCTGAGCACGTACTTCCGACTGCAGCCTTTGCAAGGCATTTATCATGGACTCCCGTCCGGCCAAACGCGCACCGGCAGCATCGGCACGAAATTCTCTGCGACGAGAGAACCAAAATACGATCATGGAGGCCAAAATACCTAATACCAGTTCAGCAATTATGGTGGTAATCCAAAAGGCGATACCGTGGCCGCGTTCGGTTTTGAAAACCACCCGGTCAACTGTATGGCCGATGACTCGGGCAAAGAACATAACAAAGGTATTCACCACACCCTGAATCAAAGCCAGGGTAATCATGTCGCCGTTGGCAACATGCCCTATCTCGTGCGCCATGACGGCGCGCGCTTCGTCGCGATTAAAGCGGTCAAGCAATCCCTGGCTGACAGCGACCAAAGCCTTGTTTCGGTTCCAGCCGGTGGCGAAGGCGTTGGATTGTTGTGCCGGGAAGATCGCCACCTCCGGCATGCCAATTCCGGCCTCGCTCGACAGTTGGCGCACTGTTTCTACTAACCAGACTTCGTCGGGGGTTGATGGTGTCTGGATAACTCTGGCCCCCGTGGCGCGCTTGGCCATCCACTTGGATATAAGCAAAGACACCAGAGATCCGGAAAATCCGAATACGGCACAAAAGATCAGCAGTGAGGTCAGATCAAGCCCGGTACCGCTCTGGTCGAGATAGGATGAAACGCCGAGCAGGCTCAGAACAATACTGGCAACCAGAATGACTGCCAGGTTGGTCAACAAAAACAAAAAAATTCGAAACACAAAAGTCTCCTGTGTGATCTGTCTGATTCTAGCAAGCTGGGGTTGATGATGCTTATTTTAAAGAGCTTGAAAGAGTTAAATATCAATTAGGTTTGTACTGGCTGGATTTGATGTTGTGCAAACACTAACAACCAACAGTTCTAGAATTATTATTTAATAGTATTTCTAATTATAAGTGCAGGCATTTATAGTCGCGCTCCAAAATAAGGACAATCCGAGACTAGTTAGTGCGCAATTTGGTCGAAACGAATAATCAGCTGCAATCCCTCTCGCCTGAGGAGATTGTGCGTTGGGCTGTGTCGCAGGGAGAGCCCACCATGGTTTCTACCAGTTTCGGGCCAAACTCGGCGGCTCTCTTGCACCTGATTAGCCAGGTCGCTCCCGAGCTACCGGTTATTTGGGTGGATTCCGGATACAACATGCGCGATACCTATGTTGTGGCGGAAGAGATTATTAGTCGCCTGAATCTAAATATGAAAATTTTCGTGCCCGGTGTTACCAGTGAGCGCCTCAATGTTCTTATGGGTGGAATACCGACTCTGGATGAGCCCGAAAAACACGCGGAGTTTACCCGTATCGTTAAGCTGGAACCCTTTGAGAGGGCTCTATCGGAAATTCAGCCAAAAATATGGATATCGGGTATACGTCAGTCGGATACTGATTTTCGACGCAGTCTGGATGTGCTTTCGTACGACAATCGCGGTATTTTAAAGGTTGCTCCTATCTTTCGCTGGACAGAAGATGATCTGGCCAACTATATGACCGAGCACAGCTTACCTTCTTGCCGACACTACTTTGATCCCACCAAGGTAGAGTCCGGTCGTGAGTGTGGATTGCACACCGCAGCCTGATCCCCTTTTATCCCGATTCCGGATATCTCCTCCCGGCAGGCTCGCTAAGCGGCGCTGCTACAAGCTACTATAGCGGCCGATTATTCAGACAAATTGGATGCAAATTTACATGAGGGACTCCGCCGAACCTGTGATACTGGTTGGTGCCGGAATAGGCGGTCTTTTTGCTGCCCTTTGTTTTCAGCAGGTGGGAATAGATTGTGTATTGCTGGAGAAGTCCCGTCGGCTCGAAGAGGTTGGAGCCGGTATCCAGATTGGGGCTAACGGCAGTCGACTGCTCCATAAGCTGGGCTTGCAGAATGCTCTTGCTGGCTGTGTATCTGTGCCCGCCAAGGGTTTTATGATGGATGGTATCCGAGGTCGTTGGATCTGCGACTATCCACTGAATGATTTTTCGCAACGCAAATACCAATTGCCCCACTATCAAATTCGTCGTGCCGACTTGCAGGCTATTTTGTTGCAAGCCTTGCAAGAGCGCGCTCCGGATTGCTTGCATCTCGGCACCGAGTTGGTCGAACTTCATCAGACGGACGATTACGTCGAAGCGGTTTGCTCTGAGGGGCGGTCTTTTCGGGGACGGGCTCTGGTAGGTTGTGATGGTATCCATTCACGCACACGGCAACTGTTATTCGACAAGACGCACGCAGATTTTGCCGGCTGTATCGCCTGGCGGGCCATGTTGCCGCGAAACAAGCTGGATTTAGCCGGTGATCTGAATGTGCCCAAGATCTGGATAGGTCCGGGACGCCACCTGGTGCAATATCCGGTTGCCGCAGGCGAAATGGTAAACCTGGTTGCCTGTGTCGACAGTCAGGAGGAAGTCAGGGAGGAGTGGCAGGGCAGTTCGCCCGGAGAAGAATTTGTACAAAGTTTTTCCGACTGGTGCCCTGAGGTAAAAAAAATCGTAGAGGCTGCAGAAGGCGCCCTTAAGTGGGGGTTATATGAACGCCCGGTTCTCGAGAATTGGAATGTTGGGCGAGTAAGTCTGTTGGGTGATGCGGCACATGCCATGTTGCCCAGTATGGCCCAGGGCGCAGTGATGGCGCTGGAGGATGCCGAACAGTTAGCTCAGGCCTTCGCACAATGTAGCGATAGTCGGGCGGCGCTCGGCTTCTATCAGACGCAGCGTATTGGTAGAAGCCGTCAGGTACAGTCTGTGGCGCGTAAGAATATGCAGTTTTTCCATCAGCAACGCCCGGTGGACAGGCTGTCTGCCAAGGCTTTGCAGCTCAGTGGCAAGAGAGCAGAAAACCTGATTGGCAGGCGCTATAACTGGTTGTATGGATACAGAGCGGGCTCAGGTGGCAGTGCAAACTCCATTTGAAGATTGATGGTAATTTGATCGCCAATTTCTGGCAGGTATTCAACAAACCCCCAATCGCTGCGACGTACCTGAGCTGATCCGGAAAAACCGATAGCCTGGGTGCCTGTTTCCGGGTGTAAGTCGCTGCGGTTGAGTTGGATTTCAAACTGTGCCGGTTGGCTTATGCCTTTTATGGTGATGTCGGCGCGAACCAGCAGGCTGGAGTCTCCGATTCGTTCTATTGAGGTGGTTACCACCGAGATCAAAGGGAAGTTGGAGGCGTCAAAAAAGGCGCCACTTTTCAACACTCTGGTCAGTTCAAAAGAGCTGCTGTCCAGATCTTCGGTCAGTAAGTCCAGTTGAAATTTGCTGAGATTGATTTGGTCGGCATTGAGTTCAAGCTGGGCATCAAGGTTGTTGAAGTAAAAGATTGACCGTGAAAAGCCCAGATGGTCGAAACTGAGCTGAATCGAGCTTTGAGAGGGAACGGCCTGATAGGTTCCGCTTACTAGCTGGTCGAGGATGCTTTCCTGATTGGGGCGCAAGATCTGGCCATTGGCTCTAACCAATTCGTCCAGTTGCGCCGACAATCGGCTGCCCGGAGTTAACTCGCCCTTGATTTGAACCAGTTCACCAATAAACAGCGATTGACTGGTCCAGCCGAGACGGCGCAATTCGGTGGCCGACTTGGTCTGTATTTGCCAAAGACTTGCCTGATTGGAGGATCCCTCCACTTCCAGTCGTATTGTGGTCTGCGGTGAGCTGAAATCGAAACCCTTTACCTCGCCAACTAATACGACGCTTTGGTGTGTATCGGTAAAAATTAGAGGTTGCTGATTGTTTTGTGAAAGGGCGGGTTGGCCCAACACGACCAGCAGCACGATAAGGCTGTGGGTTATATGTTTAATCCGAACAATCATTGGTGCAGATGCTCTCCCGGAATTCGTCGAGGGCAACTGGCCTCATGCCAGATGCCCATCAGCTGTGAGAGCGTAGTTTAGCAGTGCCTGATCAGTACCGTAATGTATATCTGATTTTGAATGCAGCGGCAGTATTTTCGACGGTAAAGTTATAGTCATCGTCCTCGTCAATCAGGCCTTGGTTGAATACCACCCAGATATCCTGGCCTGGTTCCAATTGCCAGCGGAGCCTGTTATTGAAAAATGCTTGTCGACGGACGTTGTCGTATTCGATCTGTGAGGTAAGAGAGATATTGGAGTTAAAGGCATAAATCAGTTGGAGATCGGTTTCGCGAGTATAGACTTTGCCTTCTGAAGGTAGTTCGTAGC
>JBFHKI010000203.1:0-4513 GCA_041595415.1 Pseudomonadales bacterium
CCTGGAACACGACAATCATACCGGTAACCGTACCCAGCAATCCGAGCAGAGGCGCGACTGCGGCGATAATCTTGACCATGTTGATCCAGGCTTCGATAGCGGGACGCTCTTTCAGGATTTGCTCGTTCAGTTTCAGTTCCAGTGTTTCGGTATCGATATTCGGATTGTTCTCCTGAATGGCAAGTACACGACCCAATGGGTTGTTCAAATTGGCTTTGTCGGACTTCAGCTGCTTGCTCACTTTGCCACTTACCGAGACAAGTACAATCAATCGCCACAGTGAAATCAGCATGGCCACACCAAACAGGCCGGTAATAATGTAGCCAACGGTGGCGCCTTGATGCCATTTCTCAACCAGGGTTGGTGAGGCAATAATGGCTTTCAGGAAGGTGCCGCCACGTGAACCGGTCGGGTCTATACCCACCTTGTTGAACATGGCAGTGGAGTTTTGCAACGCAGCTGCACCAGCCACATAGCGGGCAGGCTGGCTCGGAAGAACGATAATTCGTCCGGTACCGGCGTCGTAGCTCAGGTACTCGCCATTGGAAACCAGGTTGTAGTTACCAATTCGAACCACTTCGCGCTGACCAACCTGTCCGTCAGGTGATGCAACATTCGCTGTGAACTTGGTAACATTTCCGCCTTCGACAATTTCATGCAGCATTTCCGCCCAGAGACGCTCTATTTCCGCAATGGAAGGCAGCTCGGTGGTGCTCGACATCTTGGCGATCATGGACTCGAGGAAATCGGTACGTCCAGGGTATTGGGCAGAAACGATCGACAGATCAAGGTTTTCACGCGCGTCACCGGCCGCTCCAGTAAGGTGGCCAAACAACTCACGCAAGGCGCCCAAACGATCTTCCAACTGGTCTTGCTTGTCGGCAATTACCAGCTCATTGGCATTGAATTGCGCTTCCAGCTGATCGGAACGCTGTTCCTGACGGGTTCTCTCTGCACGTTCGGCATCCAGAAGACGTTGTTGCGCGGCGCGTTCGTTATTAAAGGCCGCCAGGCGGTCTTTTTCTTCTTGCGACTGGATCAACTCGGCCCTGCGAACCAACTCGATAAGCTGGGCGGTATTGGTAGCAGTATTGGTTGTGCCGCCCTGGGCAATTACTGAACCTGCTGATATCAGGCCACAGAGGCCCAATACCAATTGTAATTTGGTGGATTTGAAATTCATCTGCTTACCCCTGTGGTGCTGAGATGGGAAGACTAAGGATATCGATGGCTGCCTGTTTCTTGGCAATCTTCAGCCCTTGCGCAACAGAGCTTCGGTATTCGCCAGCATCCAGGGTTTCCCAGGAATCGGTACTATTGTTCCAGGCTCCGGTAATGGCCTGATCCAAGGTTTGATACATCATGGCAATGCGGCCAATCCGCAGGATATTTACGTCGAGCTCGGTGCCGTTGATAACGATGGTATCGGTGTAGGTTTCGAGGTTCAAACCGTAGTCGGTTTCGATTTTGAAGACTTCAAGAATCTGCCGGAATTTCTCGGCGGAAGTAATATCGGAGCGCCCCAGATTGTTTTCCAATCGAGCCACACTGGCCAGTCGCACGTCTTTGTGGAAGGGCAGGTCAAGTTCGATAAATTGGCGCAAAGATTCAATCATCTCCACCATCACGGGCGCAATCTGCACTTCCATGATAGAGGCTTCGGCGATGGATCGGTCCAGGTTGCCGATCTGACGGTTCTGATCATTGATCTGCAGTTGAAGCTGGGCGTTGTATACCTTTAATCCTTCCACCTGCTTGGCGACGACCTGAAACTCGTCGAACAATTTCATAGTGGCGTCATCCACCTGATTGATTTGCTGCTGTGACCGCGCGGCGGCGGCTGGCAACGCAGAATCGGCTTCTATCACTTGATCAACGGACTGCGCCTGGACCGAAGTCCCCAGAAAAACAGCGCAGATAGAAGATAGGAAGCCTCCAATGAGCTTCAGTCTCGCATTATTCATGATTTCCTCTTAGGATCTTAATGAATTCAATATAACAACGTGTATTACAGAGGGGAAACGCCAAAGCGAGTGATCGCAAGAACCGCGGCTAACGCCGAACTGGTGAACGATAGCAGAAACCTGACTACCAAATATTCCAAATCCCCACCCCATTTGCATGTTAGCACTAATTTACGGCGAATCACCATACTAAAAGCGCGGGAAATATACGGAATTTAGATTTTTTTTAACCTCATAACAGGCCTATTTTTGCAGCGGCCATCTTGACATTCACACTGCGACGGGAGCCGGAATATGCGGATAAGGGTCGTACCCTGTCAATTCAAAATCGGCAAAGTCAAAACCGAATATATTCTTTACTTCCGGGTTCAGATTCATACGCGGCAAAGCCCGGGGTTTGCGGCTGAGCTGCTCGGCCGCCTGCTCCATATGATTCGAGTAGATATGGGCATCTCCAAAGCTGTGGACAAATTCGCCCGGCTCAAGATCACAAACCTGTGCCAGCATCATGGTCAGCAGGCTGTAGGAAGCGATATTAAAAGGCACGCCCAGAAATATGTCGGCGCTGCGCTGGTAGAGCTGGCAAGAAAGACGACCTTGCGCCACATAGAATTGAAACAGGCAGTGGCAGGGCGGCAACGCCTGCAATCCGGCGGCGGCATTGGCGCGGGGTGATTTGCCCGAATCCGGCAGTACCGAGGGATTCCAGGCGCTTACCAGCAGGCGTCGCGAATCCGGGTTGTGCTTGATGCTCTCCACCAGATCGGAAATTTGATCGATAACCCGCCCGTCGGCCGATTGCCAGGAGCGCCACTGCTGCCCGTAGACCGGACCCAGGTCACCTTCCTCGGTTGCCCACTCATCCCAAATGCGCACGCCGTTTTCGCGCAGGTAAGCAATATTGGTATCTCCGCGCAGAAACCAGAGCAGCTCGTAAATAATGGATCGCAAATGGCATTTTTTTGTGGTGATCAGCGGGAAACCTTCCTGCAAATCGAAGCGCATCTGGTAACCAAAAATACTGCGCGTGCCGGTTCCGGTCCGGTCCGATTTCTCGACGCCGTTTTCCATCACATGCCGCATAAAATCCAGATACTGCTTCACAAAACTCTCCCGGTCTGCTTTTTAACAGCGATATAAACCATAACCAAACCAATTGCGATCATGGGCAGGCACAACACCTGACCGCGCGTCATCCAACCAAATGCCAGGCTCTGCAACAGGTAACTGTCGGGCTCGCGCACAAATTCCACAATGAAGCGGAAGCTGCCGTAGAGCAGCAGAAAAAGCCCTGATAAAACTCCCGCCGGCCGGGATTTGCGCGCCACCCAGTTCAGAATCAGAAAAATTGCCAAACCTTCCAAAAGGGCTTCGTACAGCTGTGAGGGGTGTCTCGGCAAGCCGGAAGGGTCGCGTGGAAAAACCATCGCCCACCAGCCCTGGGTAGCGCGCCCCCACAACTCCTGCCCGATAAAATTGCCAAGTCGGCCAAAAAACAGCCCTACCGGCGCCAGAGGGGCGACAAAATCGCCCAACTGAAGCATGGATATTTGGCGCTTTTTGGCAAAGATCCACAGCGCGACAATTACCCCGAGCAGCCCTCCGTGAAAGGACATTCCGCCTTCCCAAACCCGTAACAACCAGAGCGGCTCCTCCAGAAAACGCGGGAACTGATAGAGCAGAACATAACCGCCTCTGCCACCCAGTATGACGCCCATGGCCCCATAAAAGATCAAGTCCTCAACCTGCGCAGCCGTTACCGGACTCCAGGGCCTTTTGCTTTGCCGCAGTGCCAAACGCCACACCAGAACAAAGCTCAAAAGGTAGGCGATGCCGTACCAGTGGACTGATACCGGCCCCAGACTGAAGGCGACCGGGTCTATTTCTGGATATTTGAGCATGTCTCAATAGGCCATCTGCAAGAATTTCATTGTGAACCTGACAGGGCCCGCGGATAGATTAATCTGGATTTACAGCTTGGCTTTATTCTTGCCCAACTTGGTAAGCCGACGCAACTGCGGATTTTGCACAAAATCGGCGAGGTGCCGGTGCACTTCCGCAACATCCGAAGTGGCCAGCACCTGACGCAACAGCGGCGCCAGTTCAGAAAAATGGCTGTTGCGGATAAGGGATTTCACACGCAGCAGGTTGGATGCGCTCATCGACAGGGAATCATAGCCCATCGCCATTAACAGCAAAGCGCCCAGGGGGTCTCCCGCCAGCTCCCCGCAGACACCGGCCATCTTGCCTTCGGCCCTGGCGCTCTTGGCCACATGGTCCAGCGCCGCCAGCACGGCCGGATGCATGGCGTCGTAGAGATCGACAACCCGCGGGTTATTACGATCTACCGCCAGGATATATTGGGTCAGATCGTTGCTGCCCACCGAGAGAAAGTCGACACGCTTGGCCAGATCCCGCGCCAGAAAGACCGCCGAAGGCACTTCAATCATGGCGCCCAGTTGCGGCATGGCCAGATCATAACCCTCTTCTTCGGTGAGCTCTCGATAGGCCCGTTTAACCAGGGCTATCGCCATATCGAGTTCCGGAAC
>JBFHKI010000204.1:0-4489 GCA_041595415.1 Pseudomonadales bacterium
AATCAGTAGGGTATTTATATTGGCGGGGTTCTCCAGAAAAGGGTGGAGGGCTTCGCCTTCGGCGGCAAACTTTGCATATAGAACGAGACCGAACATCAGAGTGCCAGCGGCATCAATGATACCGATACGGATCATTTCCTTGCGGAACGCTTGTGTTTTTTGCTCCGGGCTGTCAAACATAATCACTCCTGGCGGAATTGAAGCGAGACATATTTGCCGCTAGTGTCCCAGCCCGGCTTTGATAACCCACATCAGCACAATACCTCCGGTGAAGGCCGTCAGATGCACCAGGTTGGCTTTGATGTCGTTGTGCTTGTTGATCTCTGGCACAAGATCCGATGCGCCGATATAGATAAAGTTGCCCGCCGCAAAGGGCACCAGAAAATCAATGTTGAGTTTAAAAGAGGCCATGTATGCGGTCAGTCCGCCCACCAGAAAGGTCAGGGCAGAGAGCACATTGAACAGCAGGGCTTTTCGCTTTTCCCAGCCACCGTGCACCAATACACCAAAGTCACCCAGTTCCTGCGGAATCTCGTGCGCCGCTGCGGCCAGCCAGGCCATGATGCCGAGGCGTATATCGATCAGGAATGTTCCGGCAATGGCCAGACCGCCGATAAAGTTGTGTAGCCCATCACCAATAAGAATCAGATAGGTAAGGGGCTGTTTGCAGCCGGAGCTGGCGCGGTGGCAGTGGTGCCAGTGCAATAACTGCTCCAGAGCAAAAAACACCAGAAAGCCGAACAATATCCACAGATAAAATGAATCGTCGCTGCCAAAAGCCGAAAGGCCCGCCGGGATCATGTGCAAAAAAGCGCCGCCAATCAGAGAGCCGGCGGCAAAGGCCACCAAGGGCAGTAACAGTTTTTCCAGTGTTTCCGGTTTGAGAACCAGTGTAACGCTGCCGACCAGCGCGATAACGCTCATCAAAAGGCTGCTTGAAACAATCCAGGCAAGTGTGCTCATGCGTGTGTTCCCATCTGCTTGGTCAAAGTGTAATCCTTAAAAAAATGATCACCCTGCTTATCTGTTGGAGTCAGGTTTTAGATCAATTTTTCTGGCTGTTAGTGCGCAGCAAAGAGAAGCTTCTTGGCCAGCTTTGAGTGCATCAATTGAATATCTTGCACAGATTCTCTGCGCTCCTCTAATCATAAAATGCATAATTTGTCAAATGCTCATACGACAATAATTAATAATTTTTGTATAGCTGACGTGCGCAATTTCTGCACATTTGCACTACACTCAAAAAGCGACGTCACAAATGTGACTTTGTAGAGCCCTTCAAAACAACAGTAAATGGGGTATCTGTCTTCGTTTTCTATTGTTGTGTTGGGAAAACTGAAAATATTGGGGGTAAGACAATGCAAAATAATAATCCAGGGTACTTAACCAGGTTAGGATCGATGGCATTGCTCTGTGTGTCTATGGTGTATTCAATGCCCATGTTAGCGCAGAATTCAGGAGGAGAAGAAAACGCAACGGCACAGTTGGACGAGATCATTGTGACTGGTCGGAAACGCGAAGAATCATTACAGGATATTCCCGTAACGATATCGGTGATAGGAGGGAATGACCTCGCCGAGCTAAATGTTCTGCGGCAGGATGATTTAGCCGCATTGGTGCCGGGTTTTTACTACAATCAGGGGGTGGGATTGAACGAAGACCGGACCGCAGCTCTACCAAGTATACGTGGCATAGGTTCAACCGAGCTTGCTACCAACCGCTCCAAGGTAGCTTCTTTTATTGATGGTATGCCTATATTGGGCTCGGTGGGAGCCATTAACATTGGTGGTGCAACCCAGGTTGAAGTTTATAGTGGTCCGCAAAGCGCTGCCTTTGGTCGTTCGACCTTTGCCGGCGCGATTAACTACGTGACCCGTGATCCAGGTGATACCTTTGAAGGTACTGTGGGAATCAACTGGAGCGAGACGGGAACCCGGATTATTAACGGGTTTGTCGGTGGGCCGATAACAGACACTTTGGGTTTTCAGATCGGCGCTAATTTTGAGGATTCCTCTTCGCCGGATACGGATCTGTATTCCTACACAGACGGTGTGGAAGCAACCGCCGAGACAGGCGAAAACCTGTCTGCCCGCTTAGTCTTTACGCCAAACGACAAATTTAAAGCCAAGCTGTCCTTTGCGCGTGATACAACCGACGATGGTCCTCGTGCGGATTTTTATGCTTCGGCTGAGTCTTCTTTTGCCTGTTATAACAGCCTTACGCCATTTACCGTGCGCGGAACTGTGGGGCCGCCTACCAATATCGCTTTTGCTGGTGTCAATGAATGTGAGCTCGAGGTGCACCCCGATACCGTACTGGAGCAGTTGAACGATTACCGTCGGTATTTTGAAAAAAACCCGGATGAGTTTGCGGCCGTGGTAGCGGGTTTGCGAGCCGACGGCGCAATGGACGGTTATTTGGGGTTAACCGTAGAAGAGCAGGCGATGATTGTTTATGACGGCTACTCAGTTGAGCATGGTAATGCCGGGTCGGAAAGTGAGCGAAATCGTGTAACGGCACAGTTCGACTACATCTTTGATAGTGGAAGTGCAGTACAGCTTTCGATTATGAAGAGCGAGGAAGATCTTTTTCGCGGTTATTCACGAATTGCGGCTCAGGAAGTGCAGGCGCTAAGCTGGAATGATGCCGAAGGTTATTACGATGATTACTCTTTGGCTTTGGCGATGGGTATGGTCGTGCAGAATGGACGGAGGGTTCCCGATAATTCACCGACAAGCATTGATGAAAGCTATATGGAGGTTCGTTGGGCATCGCCGGACGAGGAGCGTCTGCGCTATGTTGTAGGTGCTTCCTACTATGACTATGAGTATAACTACACAGACTACGGCGCCCCGGGTTACAACAACCTGATTCACGGCACGGCCGATTTATTTGCCCAGTTGATTGACCCTGCCGAATTGGCAGACAGTGGTGGCGTAGTTGCGCCCACGGCAATTGAATCGGAAGTAACCACAAACACGGCGATCTTCTTTAATGCTTCCTATGATTTCAGCGACACCATTACCGGTTCGATAGAGGGGCGCTATGCCGAGGATGACGTTGGTGCATTACAGCCTCTGGTAGGTCTGTCGGATTCTGTTACCACAAAAAGCTTTACACCTCGTATAGCCTTGAACTGGACGCCGAATGAAACCACAACCTATTACGCCCAGTATGCCGTTGGTGTGAATCCGGCGGGAATTAATGCCGCTATTTTGGCTCCGGAAATCAGGGATACCTTGAACAACGGTGTGGCGGTTGATGACACTATCTATGGAGGCTCTATAAACGAGCTCGTCAAAACCGTGAATTATGATGCTTCCCGCTACGAATCTTTCAAGGAAGAGAAAATAACCAATTTTGAAGTTGGCTTTAAAGGTAGTGCTTTGGATGGGCGTTTGAGCTACGCCGGAGCGGTTTATTACATGCTTTGGGATGATGCACTTGAGAATATTAACCTGAGCTGGGATTACGCCTACGCAGATGACGACTTCGTCGGTACATTGGTTACCGATCAGGATCCAACGGGTCCAGCGGGTGTCTACTACGTTAACTCTTCCGAGTTCACCAGTGCGAACAGTGTATTGACCAATACCGGTCAATCGGATACGCGGGGCATTGAGCTGCAGGCAGGCTATCAGTTCAATAGCAGCTGGAGTATTAATGGTAATTTCAGCCTTATGAAGCGTGAATTTACCGAATACTGCTCAGAGGATGACTATCTCGGTTTCCCCACAGAGCTCGGCGTTTATGCTGGTTTGGAAGAGAGTGTAAGCGAAGGCGGTAACCCTTGCTGGGTTCTGAGTGGACTGGAAGTTGCCAATCAGCCGTCCTTTACCGCGACAGTAATACCCAGATACCGAACCGAGTTTGGTGATGGTTATCGATTTACCGCAGCGGCCACTTTCCGGCATACGGCGCAACACTATAGTGATTTTGCCAATGTCGCAGAAAACCCTGCAGTAAATCGGGTCAACCTGAATCTTGGCCTTTCGCGGGATGCCTGGTCGGCACAGCTTTACATCGACAATCTGCTGGATGACAAAAAGCTGGTTCCACGGCGAGCTACGGCGTCTTCACGTTTCTTTGATCTGAATGCCCCAGCTTCCATTCCGCCAGAGTACGAGTTTGATTTCCCGGGCGGCCCCTGGGGATCCTTCTCGCTATTGCCGAATCTTGGTCGTACCTTTGGTGTGCGCTTGAACTACGATTTCTAAATCGGTAATACAGTCTGAAGCCCGCCGGCATAAATACCGGCGGGCTTTTATTATGTGGTTACTATATCCACTTAAATATCCAAGTCGTGTGAATAAAAAGGCTGAATCCGGTGCAGAATTCATCACCCGTTCGAGGTTGTTTTACTGGCGGCAGCCCAAGCATCCGCTGTTTTGCCGCAAAGCCTCAAAAAATAAAGGCTTTAGGGTGAAAAATCGGTTTAATTCCGCGGCGTCTTTGCGTAAAATACGCGCCCTTTCGAGCCGCTTGAATA
>JBFHKI010000205.1:0-4476 GCA_041595415.1 Pseudomonadales bacterium
GCCTACTTTGCCAGTGACGATCTGGGCAATGAGCAGAATTTTGCGGATTTTCTGCATACAGAGAGCCTGTTATTAATCGATGCTAACCGACATATCCGGGGCATTTATAACGGGCTGAACTCCACTTCAGTGGGTTACCTGATGCAGGATATGGAGGTTTTGCTCGCCGAGATGGATGCCCAGCTGGTTTGTCACTAGTTGAATCCCTTCGTAACAAGACAGCTTAATCAAGTCCAGACAAACGGGCCTCAAAATACAGCCGCTGTGGCGAGTTGCTGTCATTGGGGTCTACTCTTCCAGTCCTTGGCGGTGAGCTGGCCGACACTTTGTAGTTCGGCAAAATAACCACCAGGCTCATCAGTAAAAACAGGCTGGCGATGTGCATACCGGCGCAGACGTGTTCGCCGCCACCAAAAAGAATGCCGCGTTTTGGCGAGCCATCTATCCAGCGCTGCGGATCAAATTGGTAAGGGTCGCTGTAGTTATCTTCCGAAAAGTTACCCAGAGCAAAGAGATGCAGGATTTCCGTGCCTTCGGCAATATCAAAACCACACAATTGGGTGTCTTGCAGAGCCACCTTGGACTGGGCCGTAGTGGGAGCAAAGCGCCGTTCGGTCTCCAGTAACACGGCGCGGGTGACGGGAATGCTTTTCACCCCTGTCCTTTGCAGCTCTTCTATATCACAGTTTTGCAATTCCTCACGGACTGCTTCCAGCCACTGCGGATTTTTCACCAGTGCCCAGAGCAGGTTGCAGAATACCGTGGCGATATTTCCGGCACCGCCAGCTTGTAATAAATAGGCATTGCGCGCCAACTCAATGCGATCGATTTCGGTATCAGAATCCAGTCCGTCGCGCATTTGTTCAATAAGCCCGTCAAGATTGTCACCTGCGGTTTCTCCCGTCAGTCGTCGTTCCACCAAGTCTTCAAAATAGCCCAGTACATCACTGCGCAGTTTTTGGTAGTCGGGCCTTGCGAACCAGGCTTTGCGCATCTCACCGGAGATAAATATGCCGCGCACAAACTCTTCTTCAAAGGTGGCAAACTTTTTTATCCAGTCGTCGCTCGCCCCGGTTTTTACCATGCTTTGATTGAGTATTTTGGTGTACAAAAAAATCAACTCATCGTGCAGGTCGACACTGGCGTCCGGCAGCAATTTCAACCCCTCTGCCAAACAGCTGTAAATAGTCTGGCAATGTTGTTTGGTAGCGTCCGGGCTGGTTACCGGCCGCAATCTGGAGCGCTGCTCACGATGATAGTCACCATCACAGGCGGTCACGTATCCATCGCCCAACTGGGTGACAAACACATCTCCCGAAGAGGTATCGTGGTATCCCCACAGGTCGCGAGCCCGCCAGATATCTCGGTTAACATCTTCTCCACCTATAACGATCAAACCCTGCTCCCGGATCCGGAACAGCGGACCGCATTTACGGAAAGCCCGCATCATAGACTCGGCACTGTAGCCGATCAGGGAGGCACTACTGAGGTCTTCACCGCTTAGCAGTTCAAGTTCGGTAACACTGATTTCGGGAATAGCCAGGCTCATAAATACTTACCTCTAATTAGACAGGAGCGGGTTCAAGGGCGGATCAATTCATCGGGGTAATTGTCCAGCCACATCAACTGGTGCGGGCTTATGTCTCTATCCAGTAAACCTATTTCCCGCAGCTGGATAATTTGTTCGGCCAGACGGGGAATACTGATCTGGCCCAAAAACTCGCTGCGCTCGGGGAAACCTTCGATCAATTGGTAGCGCTGCATCTCGCCGTAGGTCCAACGCATAAAATCGGTGCTCTGTTGTGGATTACGCTCGGCAATAAGGGAAAAGGTATCGGCAATATCACCGGCCATAAATTCACGCCAACCACGCAATGAGGCTTGGACAAAAGCCTCAACCAGATCCGGGTGGTCCTGAGCGAATTTACCGTTAGAAAATACTAGCCGGTAAGGGTCCAACCCGCTTTCCCAAAAAGGCAACAACTGCGGCTCGATACCCTGCTGTATAGCAAAATAGGGTTCGCTGGTAAGGAAAGCCTGTTGCACAAAATTCTTGTCGTGCACAAAACGGGCAACACTGTAATCCAGTGGCAGTACCTTAAGTTCGATATCGTAGGTGCGCTGAATAAATTCCAGATAGTGCAGCACCGGGCTGATCATCACCTCACGACCATCCAGGTCGGCCAGTGACTGAATACCCGCCCCCTTGTGAAACATCACGCCCTGGGGATCGTGCTGAAAGTAGGGGAAAAGACCGACCACCGGCAATTCTCGGGCTACGGCCACGGCCAGATTGTCACTGGTTCCCAAGCCAAACTCAGCTTGCCCGCTGGCCACCAGGATGAACAGATTAGCATTGTTGGTAGAAGAGATTATCTCCAGATCAATACCGGCGTCGCGGTAATAACCCTTTTGCAAAGCCAGATAAAAACCACCGTGTTCCGGCTCGGCGTACCAGTCGGCAAGCAGCGTCAACTTTATCGGAGAGCTGATATTAGTATCCGGTTCGGTTGCTGTTTTTTCAGTGCAAGAGCCGAGCAGCAGCGCACCAGCCAGTAACAAAATGTGTGAAGTCTTTTTGATCAGACTTACTCGTCCAAACGTGGGCACAGATCGTCCCGCAAGGCTTTCAGAAAAGGAATGGATTCATACTGGTCAGCCTGTAGTTTGTCCCACTCCAAAGGTCCCGGGCGACTATAGGCTGTGTCGGTTTTGAACAAGCCTGACGGAGTGGCAATCCAGTCCAGAGGGGTATCGTGATCCAACATCACTACGGCGTCACTATCTACCAGTTGTAGATCGTGCACGGTTGTCAGTACGGGAGTTTCCGGCTGGACGATTCCAAAATGGCGGAACACTCCCAGCTCCAGATCGGCAAAACCCGCCCCCTTGCCGGTTCGACCACCTGCGGCCGTTACAGCAACACATCCAACAACCACTATGTCCAGAGGTTTCATATCCCGGAATTCCACCTTCTGGCCGTGTTTTAGTGCGCCTTCGGAATACATAACCTCAGTAAAGGGGATGCCTTCACGTAACAGCTTGTCTGGATCGAGCAGAAGAAAAGGAAAGTCCTCCACTAATTCCGGAATGGGGGTATAAACCATTTTGCCCTGTTCAAGGGCGTTTAAGCGCACCCAGGCCTGAGCGGAATCAGGATTGGTCTTGACCACATTGGCTATCTTCCACTCCTGAATACTGCAAAGCTGTTCTGCTGCCTCCTGAGCTCCAACAAAATTGGGGATACAAGACCAGGGCGAGCCAATGGCTGCGCCGCTTTGCTCGAGGTTCGACCAAACTTCATACCGCAGCTGATCCTTTTCAGAATTGCGTCCTTTCCACCGTGCCAAAGGCTCACTCATGCTGTTCTCCTATAAATCAGATATCTTTCTATAGGTATACGCAATATTCAGACCAAACACGGAAAAAACTCTCTCTTTCAACAAGGTTAATAAATGCAAAGAAATGAGAGATTTGAAGAGGTTAACAAATAGGCGTATTTTCCCCGTACCGAGTTTGTAAAAATGCAGCACCTATAAAAGAATCTTGCAATCTGCAAACTCTGGAACAGAAAAAAATATTATTTGGGGAATAAAAAATGAAAAACTACCTGTTAACAGGTGCACTATTGGGCAGCCTGGCATTCACAAATGTCAGTTTGGCTCACCATTCCAGTGCGCCTCACTTTGACAACACCAAAGAAGTTACTGTCTCGGGCACGGTCACACGCTGGGCGTTTGTGAACCCGCACGCCTACATCTATTTCGATGTAACAGACGAAAATGGTGAAGTACACAACTGGCGCTGTGAGAGCAGCTCCGCAACGGCGCTGGGTAAAAACGGCTACACCAACGATACCTTTATCCCCGGCCAGGAAATTACCGTTGTTGGCAGCCCGGCACGTCGCGAAGATTACCACTGCGGCCTGACAAGTTTCATCTTTCCGGACGGTACCGAAATTGCCCGGAATCAGGCCTTGCCCGAAGACAAACGCCAAGGTGAATTACCTGTCGTTATTGCCACCGATGTTGAGCGTGAAGAATATCTTGCCAATGGACAACCCAACATCAGCGGTTACTGGGTTCGCGCCGGTCGCGGAGGACCGCCCTCTGCCCGTATCGGTTTAGGTGACGCCGGTGGAGCACCTGGTGGTGCGCCGGCTGGTGGCCCACCAACTGGAGGCGGTGGTGGTGGCCGAGGCCCGCAAATTGAACTGACTGCAGCGGGACAGGCCGAACTGGATAAATACGAACAGATCTATGACGACCCCAGTATTCACTGTGATATCGGTAATATCTTTTTCGGCTGGACCCATGACGGACATGTCAACCAGATCACCCAGGAAGACGACAAAATCATCCTGCAGTACGGATATATGGATTTTGTTCGCACCATTTACCTGAACATGGATGACCATCCGGCCAATATCGTTCCAAGCCGTGGTGGCCATTCCATAGGCCACTGGGAAGACAAAAC
>JBFHKI010000206.1:0-4462 GCA_041595415.1 Pseudomonadales bacterium
AGAAGATTGCGGCCCTGATAGCTTTACTTTTCCTCACGGCTTACGCGGGGGCACAACTGGTGGCCGGCTCCAAGGCATTGCAAGTCATACTGGATTGGCCTGTATGGTCCGGTGCCGTTCTTGGTGCGGTGATGGTGGGTGCTTACTGTATGGCTGGAGGTATTCGCGCTTCGATCTGGACGGATGCGGCGCAATCCTTTGTCATGATTCTGGCCATGGGGCTGTTGCTTTTTATAGCTGTGCAAAATCTGGGTGGTCCAGCTTCTGCCTGGCAGCAGATGGGCGATATCCCAGGTTTCCTTGATTTGCTGCCCACCAATATGCCTGTTCCGGGATTTGCTGGAGTGGCTTTGTTTATTCTGGGCTGGATGTTTGCCGGTTTTAGCGTGGTGGGGCAGCCGCACATTATGGTGCGTTTTATGGCGCTGGATAAAAACCAGTCTCTGGTGGTTGCCCGTATCTGGTACTACCTGTGGTTCAGCCTGTTTTACTGCGCGGCAACAGGGGTAGGTATGCTGTCGCGGATTTATCTGGCAACCGCCACAGGTTTTGATGCAGAGCTGGCCCTGCCCAGCATGGCTGTAGAGCTTTTGCCCGCCGTGGGTGTTGGTTTGGTTTTGGCGGGGCTGTTTGCCGCGACCATTTCCACGGCAGATTCCTTGATTCTCAGCGCGTCAGCGGTTTTGTCCAAAGATTTGAAGCTTGGCTTTTCAGATACCCCTTTAGGTATCCGCCTTATGACGCTTCTGGTTACTTTATTTGCCTTATTACTGGCCTTGAGTAACAGCCAAAGTGTTTTTGATCTGGTGATTTTTGCCTGGTCGACAATGGGTAGTGCTTTTGCACCTGTGATGCTGGTTCATTGTCGAGGAGGCAAGCCTCCCGAAAAGGTCATGATACTTATGATGCTGGCTGGAGCTGCAACTTCGATAGGCTGGAGAGTTTTGGGGTTGAGTAGCTTTGTTTACGAAGGGCTTCCGGGCATCGCGGCAGGTTTTCTGCCGTGGTGTTTATACCGTTTGTGGAATCCCGGAGACAGCCTGGACAGGGAGAGTCGCGAGGAATAACCGGATGTTCAGTGTAATTTCTGCCAATGTCCTACCGGAGGAGGCAAGGGGCTTGGAAATTGCTTGAAAACGCAGGTAGATATAAAAAGCACTGCCAAAGCAAGCTTTTTAGAGGGCTTGAGTTTGCATATCCAAAATAAAAATGTGAACTGATCTGCAGTTTTTAATAAGCAGCTGGATCTCTGGTTGCCTATATCTAAATAATTCGATACAACTTGTTGCAAGAAGCCAAAAGTGTGGAGTATCCTTTCCCCATCAAATTCGTCGAATGTGGAGAGGACGATGATTCTACGTGTGGTATTTTTAGTTGTTATTGGCTTTGCTCTGAGCTTTACTCGTCTTGCGACGGCTCAGGGTTGTGATGTTAACCAATTCCTCGTTGGAACCAGTCCTGGAGTCGCGGCTAGCGATTGTATTTCTGGTGGAACTTGGGATTTTACAATTCTGCAAACTACCCAAACCTGGGTTGATGACCAGTTGACACTTCTCGGCTTGTACGGGGATAACTGGGGCACAATCTATGGTGACGTTGATGTTGACCGAGTTGGAAGAAGAACTGCTGGTTTCGAGTGGAGTGTTGGTGCTGACACCTTTGACGGCTATCAGGATGCAGTATTCGTAGTTGATCAGTCATTCTTCTCTTCATGGTTAGGTACTGGAACGCGTTGGGTGTCTTATCTGTTCGAAGATATTTCAGATACTTTTGGTACTTTCTTTACTGACTTCAGCTTCGGTCGTAACGACTTCCAGCACTTGGCAGTGTTTGGGACCAACGCCAAAGATGTACAGTCTGTTCCTGAGATTGATGCCTCTAGTGCAGGAATAGCCTTCGCTTTGGCCTTCGGTTTGCTTGCCCTCATGCGTGAGCGGTTCATGCAGAAAGAACAGCCAAGTCTTTAGGATCTGTTCAACGTACTGATACCTTAAAGTGTATAAAGCCGAGGTTCACCCCTCGGCTTTTTTTTGTCCATTGAAAAGGTAGGACTGCTTCACTGTAAAGAAAGCCTGATTGGTTAAGTTCAATAAAAAATCACATCATAGTTATATTGCTAAACCCTAAAGGGTTTTGTGTGCTTATAGCGACGTTACGGGTTTAGGGTTAAGGGAGGCTATTAAATGATGTACAAGAGACTTGTCGGACTATTTCTTATTCTGGTTGCTGGACAGCTGAGTGCCCAAAATACGGGTGGAGTGTTCCCTCCATTTGTGAACCCTGGTTTTCAATCCCTCCAATATCGGGTCGCTGTTGATACAGACAGCTTGTCTGATGATACGGGTCTGCAGCACAGGATTCACTACCTGGATGCCTTGAATGACGACTACCAGTTTGTTGCCTTTGCGGGTTTTAACCGAACTCCACAAACCGAATTTGACTTTAACTATATCCACATTGGTCTATTCAGGGATCTGGGGGTTGATGGGGCAAAATACCGAACTGGCGTACGTTTTGATGGACGCATCAATGAGGGGGCTCGGCCGGACCAGATTGGTCTTAACTGGATGCATCAATACTATTTTGACAATGGCTGGACGGCCCGTGGTGTCTTGTTGACAGCTCTTCAGTTGGGTGACAGGGCCGCGAATGGTCTGAGTTTACAAACACGTTGGCAGTTGGCCAAACGTTTACAGTCGGGCCATGGTGTTGGCCTGGAGATGTTCAGTTTCTACGGTTCTACAGACAATCTGGGTAACTTTGATTCTCAGATCATTCTCTCGGGCCCACCTACTCAGTGCCATTGGGTGGAGGCTGGTCGGTGTTTACGGGTGCGCTGTTTGGTTTGTCTGAATCAGCACCAAATACTCAATTGCGTTTCTGGTTGAGCAAAAACATGTAAGTTCTGGTGCTGGGCAAAATGTTTTGCCACAGTCTTGTTCTTCATCCAGATCAACCTATGACCTTTTTTGTTTTCTTTCTGACATTTCGTTGAGATGTCGTCGGGTCGCCCTTATGATCTTTTGTAAACAAATTGAGAATACCAAGTGATAAATACTCAGGACTTATTAACTGACCATATTCGGGTTATGCAATCCCTCGAAAAGCTCCTGCCCCGATTGGAAAAGGCGGCGGAAATGATATTGGCTACCTTGGAATCGGGTGGCAAGGTTTTACTCTGCGGCAACGGCGGTAGTGCTGCGGATTCCCAGCATATTGCGGCCGAAATTATCGGTCGGTTTGAAACTGAGAGAAATGCCCTGCCGGCGATAGCTTTAACCACAGATAGTTCGATTCTCACAGCCTTGGGTAATGATTACGGGTACGACAAAATCTTCTCTCGTCAGGTGCAGGGGTTGGCTAGGGAAAATGATGTGTTGATCGGATATTCCACCAGCGGCAATAGCGGTAACGTTGTGGCGGCTGTGGAAGCTGCGCGACAGATTGGTTGTAAGGTAATAAGTCTGACCGGGAAAGGTGGTGGAGTTCTGTCTGAAATGGCCGATATCGACCTTTGTGTTGAGTCTTCCAATACCGCTCGGATTCAGGAAGCTCACGCCTTTTTGGGGCATGCTCTGTGTGCTGCAATCGATGAGGCTTTCTGAAGCGTGAGTCAATCCAGATTGGTGATTCTGGACCGCGATGGCGTGATCAATCAGGATTCCGACGAATATATAAAATCAGCTCGGGAGTGGATTCCGATCGAAGGCAGCTTGCAAGCGATTGCCAAGCTCAAAGAGGCCGGATTTCTGGTAGCGATAGCCACAAACCAGAGCGGGATAGGTCGGGGCTACTTTTCCGAATCGGTTTTACAAGAGATGCATCAAAAGATGAGGGATCTGTTGAGCGAATACACCTCTCTGGATATTGATCTCATTGCCTACTGTCCACATAAGCCGGATGCGGGCTGCGACTGCCGTAAACCCAAGTCGGGCCTGCTTAAAACGATAGGCCGTGATCTCGATATGGGTTTAAAAGGCCAGTTTATGGTTGGCGATAGTCTCAAGGATCTGCAGGCTGCAGTATCCGAGGGGATGCAGCCCCTATTGGTAAAAACCGGTAAGGGCTTGAAGACCATGACGAGTAACAGCTTGCCGGAAAATGTAGTGGTAAAAAAAGATTTGCTGGAGGCCGTCAACTATATTTTGGCTCTCGATTAGTTGGGTAACATATCCTTTCAAGCTGGCTTGCTCAGTTTCCCCTGATCTTTTCTATCAATCTGCTGCTGGAGTAACCCTCCAGAAAGCCCAGAATTTCCACTTTGCCTCCGGCTCCGGTGACCTCTTCGTATCCCGCGACCTGATCGGCCTGATAATCGCCCCCTTTTATAAGTAGATCCGGTAATACCTCGGCTATCAGACGTTGCGGGGTGTCTTCGGAAAAAAGGCATACCCAGTCTACACAAGCCAAGGCTGCCAGCATTTTCAGCCGGTCTGTCTCAGGGTTTATCGGTCGATCCGGC
>JBFHKI010000207.1:0-4426 GCA_041595415.1 Pseudomonadales bacterium
AATAAAACGAAAGAATTTTTGAGTGATGATATGCCTTATAGCGCCGAAGCAGAGATAAAAAAACTTATTCCGTAGACTAACAAAATAAAAGGGGTCAGACCCCAGCATTTCCAAGTAAATTCTCAACAAAGACGTTAACCATCGGCCTCGGCCTTTCTCCCCGGCACCGGCCCGAATGACAATCAGCCTTTAGTGTGGTTCGCTTCTGTTTAAAGCGATAGCAAGCAGAGGAGAGCAATGCACGAAGAGCAAGTCAGGGTTAAATCAGGCGATGTTGAACTCGCCGGTACCCTTTGTGCCCCGGAAAAGAATGGCAGATTTCCGGCTGTTCTTATGGTGCATGGCAGTGGGCCGCTGGATCGCAATGAGAATGTGAAAGGGCAACCGCTCAATATCTTTAACGCCATGGCCCATGCGCTGGCAGATTGCGGTATTGCCAGTCTCAGGTATGACAAACGCGGCTGTGGTGACAGCTCCGGTGACTATATGCGGGCCGGTCATTCCGACCTGGTTCAGGACGCCCTGTGTTGCCTGGACTTCCTGGAGGAGTTTGAACAGGTGTCCGCCAATGATCTGTACATACTCGGCCACAGTGAAGGTTGTGTTATCGCTCCGCAAATGGCTTTGCAGCGTCCGGCGGTTTCCGGGCTGGTGCTTCTTTGTCCCTTTATCGAGAATATTGAATCGGTCCTGCACAGGCAGGCGGTACAGCTTCAGAAAGAGATCGATGCAATGCGGGGTATCCGGGGAGCTTTCTACCGGGTGCTGGTTAAGTTGATCGGCAGCCCGGTTGCTTCACAGGCACGGCTGCTGGCAAAGGTACGGGAAAGCGATCTTCCGGTTGTTCGTAGCGGATTGACGCGATTTCCTGCCCGGTGGTTGCGGGAATTGCTGGCGCTGGATACAGAGTCGATATTCGCTTCAACAAACACGCCGATGATCCTGATCGGTGGTGAGAAAGATTTGCAGTGTAATCCCGGGGACATATTCCGCATTGAGGAGATCGCCCCAAGCCCGACGGAAACCCTTATGTTTGAGGGCATGACGCATTTGTTGCGCGTGGATGAAGCAGCAGCAAGTCTGTTGGGTTCCAGGCGGTTGCTGAAGCGGGATGTGGAAAAAACCCTTACCGAGAAAACCGCGCAGTGGATTCTGTCCGTATCCACAGCGAACAGGGAGCGGCACGCGACCGGTAACGCTGGCGTATGAATTGCACGCGCCTTTTTTTCAGACTCTTCTTTTGTTGTGTGAACAAATATTTACCCCTTAATCCATAAACTGGATAGCCTTGTAATATCACGCATCCATGACTTCTCCAGTTTCTCGAATACAGGCCTTGATATGACCTTTGCTGCCAAATTGTTCCTTTTAACCCTCGTGGTCGTCTGCAGTTTGGGTAATCCCCTGATCAGCCACGCACATCATTCCACCGCGCATTTTTCAAATGAGGTGACCGAGATGGAGGGCACCCTGGTAGACCTGCACTGGCGCAATCCGCACGTCTATTTCTTTCTGGAAACCGAGGAGCCCAACGGCGAGAAAAAGGTCTGGGAAATGGAGGCCGGTACTATCTATATGATCGGTCGCGCCGGGGTGACAGAGGATCTGTTTACTGTGGGCGAAAGCATTCGGGTCGCGGGCAACAAATCGAACCAGTACCCGGACAAATTCTGGCTGACCAACGTAATGGGGCAGAATGGCCAGGAGATTCTGGTTGTTGCGGGCGGCAGGCCGCTCTGGACAGATGAAGTTATTGGCGGCCGGCGGCAGTGGACCAACGACGCCTTTTTACAGGCAGAGGCGAATTCCGGTACGACCGGCGAAGGCATTTTCCGCGTCTGGAGTCCGGTGGTGGGAGAGAGCCCGAGAATTGACGGCCCACCAACAAACCGTATTGCCCAGATCGCTACCGAACAGGCCCTGGCTGCCCGTGAAAGCTGGGACCCCTATGCTTTTGACGACGCCTGTGAAATCCCCGGTATGCCGCGTATAAACGACGCGCCGCACCCGCACCAGTTTATCCGCGATGGCGAGAATATTATTCTGATCGGCGAGGAGTTTTTTGCTCCGCGAACCATCCACATGAACAGCGATATCGACCCCGAAACTCAGCCCTATTCAAAGTTCGGTTTTTCTGTCGGGCGCTGGCTGGACGAAAATACCCTGATCGTGGAGACAAGTCGCATCGACTACGACCGGCTGGACCTGAGTGGCATAGGGCAGAGCAACCAAACCCGTGTGGTTGAAAAATATGTGCTCAGCGAAGAAGAGCGTCGAATGGACTACGAAGTTATCACCACCGACCCGGTGATGTTGAAAGAACCCTACGTTCGCCGCGGTGTCTGGATGGACCTGGGTGAAACCTTTGATGAATTTGATTGCACTCCTAAATAAACTGGCTCTGTTCGGGGTTGTAGACAAGGGTGAGACTGACAATCCCATATCGAACCATAAGGTAAAGCTATGGCGGCTGAAGCGAATAATCTTGAAGTTGTTCGAGATTACTTGAAAGCCCTGGAATCGGGTGAAGCGGGGGAGTCACTTGCGCGTTTTTTTGCCGAGGATGCCGTGCAAGTTGAATTTCCAAACAAGCTGAATCCCAAGGGGCAGAAAAGCGATCTTGCCCGTATTATCGAGCGTTCTGTTCAAGGGCAGAATTTACTGTCAGCCCAGAGTTATAAAATCAATACAGAAATAGCCCGGGAAAACCGTGTTGCTGTTGAAGCCAGCTGGAGTGGTACGCTGGCCATTTCGGTCGGCTCTCTGGAGGCCGGTTCAGAGATGCGTGCATCCTTTGCCATGTTCTTCGAGCTGGAGAATGGCAAAATCCTCAGACAGCATAATTACGACTGTTTTGAAGAATGGTAACAACACAATACAGAGTTTGGCGGATATTGCCCCGAGGGAATCTACCCGAGAGTTCAAGACCAAGATGACGAAGGTAAAAAGCTTCAAGTCGTCTGAAGAATTGTGGAACTGGCTGGAAGCCAACCATGCCACCGAAACCGAACTCTGGGTGAAAATATTCAAAAAAGGCTCCGGGGTTGCAACTGTGACCTGGAGTGAAGTTGTGCTTGAGGCGCTGTGCTGGGGCTGGATTGACGGCATCAAGAAGTCACTCGACAGCCAGGCCTATCTGCAGCGGATTACTCCGCGCAAGGCTCGCAGCAACTGGTCTAAGCTCAATACAGAGCACGTTGAGCGCCTTATAGCTGAGGGGCGGATGCAGGAACCGGGACTTGTGCATGTTCAGGCCGCCAAAGCGGACGGTCGCTGGGAAAACGCATATGTTGCCAGTGAGATGGAGGTTCCGGATGACTTTCTGCAAGCATTGGCAGATAACCCGAAGGCGAGCCGTTTCTATCAAAGTCTGACCAAATCCTATCGCTACACAATTGCCAATGGACTGCTGTCGGCAAAGCGGCCAGAAACAAGACAGAAAAGGTTTGAAAAATTTATGGATATGCTCAGCCGCGAGCAGAAACCTTGAGACAGGTAAAAGACAAGAGGGCAAGGTCGAGTATGCGGTTTTTGATTACGGCTTTTTTCGCTTTATTGTCCGCCTGTGGACAGCTCCCGACCGATACCGCCTTCAATTATCGGTGTGAATCCGGGTTAAGTATGCGAGTGATCTACCCCACTGCGGAAACGGCAGTTGTCGAATACGAAGGGCGTCTGCTGCCAATGGAAATCGCCATATCGGCCAGTGGCGCCCGCTATGTTGGTGAGGGACTGGAGTGGTGGACAAAAGGCAGTGGAGAGGGCGCAACCGCCATGCTGCTTCGCCATCGGCAAGATGGCCGATCTGGCGAAGTTATCCGTCAGTGTCGCCAGATTAGGGACGGCATATAACGTGCGGCCGGACAGTGGATCAGGGATGTTTATCTCTACACCTGTATCGAGAGAGGTGGGGCAGTGAGGAAAGTAATTCTATTCGGGAACTCGGGCTCGGGAAAATCGACCCTGGCTGCGCAGCTCTGCAAAGAAGGTTTGGCACATCTGGATCTGGATATTCTGGCGTGGCTGCCAACCACTCCGCCCGAACGGCGTCCTTTGGATCAAGCCTATGGGGATATTCAGAAATTTATCCAGGATAACCCCGAGTGGGTTGTGGAAGGCTGTTACGCCGATTTACTCGCTATGCTGGAGCCCTTTGCCACAGAGGCCATATTTTTGAACTTGCCGGTTGATATCTGTCAGGCAAATGCCCGCAACAGGCCCTGGGAACCTCACAAATACGAATCGAAACAGGCTCAGGATGCCAATCTGGACATGCTGCTTGACTGGATCGCGGGTTATGCCGATCGACAGGATACGCTGTCATACGGCGCTCACAGGGCACTTTACGATCGCTTCCAGGGCAGAAAGACCGAACTGACCAGCCAGCAACAGCGGCAGCGGCAGACCGGCACAGTGAAAAATGACA
>JBFHKI010000208.1:0-4411 GCA_041595415.1 Pseudomonadales bacterium
ACTGCCAACCCCGTTTTTTGTTATTGCGACCCAAAATCCCTTCAGTCTTGCCGGAACCTTTCCTCTGCCGGAGTCCCAGCTGGACAGGTTCCTGATGCGGATCTCCATGGGTTATCCGGATCCATCCGATGAGCGTCAGATCCTCTCTGGTGCCGATCCGCGAACCATGCTGGATGAACTCTCGGTGGTTTTAAATGCCGGAGAGCTTGAGCGCCTTCAAACTCGGGTGAACCAGGTAAAAACCTCGGAATTGGTGCTCGACTACGTTCAACGGTTGATCGAGGCGACCCGGGTGGGCGGCGATTTTGTTCACGGTATTTCTCCGCGCGGAGGCATGGCCCTGATACAGTGCTCCCGAGCCTGGGCGTTGATCTCTGGTCGGGATTATGTAACTCCGGACGATGTTCAGGCAGTGGTTGCCCCTGTCTTTGGACACAGGTTAACCACCAAAGCGTCGGGTTCACAGGCAAGTCTGGATATGGTGCAAGAATGGATTCAGCAGGTCGATGTGTTAGCGAGCTGAGTCAGAATTACAATGCTTGGGTCTGACTGGACGTCGGGGGGGCTGGACCGACTAAAAAACTATATCAGTGGTTGGCAGGCCAAGCGTCAGCCGGTGTCTGAAAGCGAACAATTCAATCAACGCAATCTCTATATCTTTCCGGCCCGGGAAGGGTTCCGTTACCTGCTCTTGGTGTTCCTGGTTTGGATGCTCGGCACGATCTACGAAAATAATCTGGTGCTTTTGCTGGCTTTCTTTCTTGTCGCGGTTTTTGTCAGCACCATATTTTCCACCCACTCCAATCTGGAGGGGTTAACTCTCAGGGTGGGCGATTCCGATCCGGTTTTTGTCGGAGAGCAGTTACAGATTCCGCTTTTGTTTGACAACAAGTCGAACCGCTGGCGACGACGTATTTTTGTCAGCTATGAAGGACAGGAGCATGTGGTAGACATTCCTCCTGTCGGACAAGCCAAGCTCTATTTGCGTATTGCCGCCACCAAGCGGGGGTGGTTGGCACTGGGACGATTGCGGGTCTACACCAGATATCCCCTCGGGATTTTGCACAGTTGGAGTTGGCCTCTGTTGAGATCTCGCGCCTTGGTGTATCCACAACCTGTGGCCAAAGATACGACTTCTGATAGCGGCAGTTCAGGGGCGGGTTTTGCTCCCGCTGGGCGAGGTATGGATGATTTTGCCGGGCTGCAGGCGTGGCAACCCGGAGTTCCGGTACAGCGCATTGCCTGGAAGCAGTTTTCTGCCGGGCGCGGCATGATGGAAAAGGCATTTGAGGCCCAGACCAGCAACCCGGTCTGGATCGATTGGGACGCCTATCAGGGGGTGGATCTTGAAAGCCGTTTAAGCGCTATGTGTGCCAAAGCCGTAGAGATGGAAGGCTATGGTCAATCCTACGGTCTCAGGATGCCACAGGTGAAGCTGGTGCCTTCTCAGGGAGAAAGGCATCTGAGGCAATTGTTGACCGCTTTGGCGGTATACCCTGAAGTACCTGAATTCTAGATGGACAAGCTAAGCGGCCTTCAACTCTCGCGTGTACAGCAATTGTGGCTGATGACCTCTTTGCTATTGGCCTGCGCGCCCATCTGGTATTTCCTGCCATTTTGGGTGGCGGGCTGTTCTTTGGCGGCTATCGGTTGGCGTGCTTACCTTTTATCGCGGGGACATGCTGAGCCAAACAGGTGGGTGATGATCTGTTTGGCGCTGCTGTTGGCAACGGGAATTATTCTGCAGTTCCGTCCGCCTCTGGGAGTGGAGCCTATGAGCGCGATACTAACCGCCGCCGCGGGCCTCAAGTTTCTGGAAATGTCTCGCCGGCGTGAAAGTCAGCTTCTGGTTTACCTGTGCCTTTTTATCAGCGCGATTCAGCCCATATTTGCCCAGAGTATTGGCAGCTTTCTGCTCGCCCTGATAAGTTTTATCGTCATTCTTACCACTCAAAGTGTGTTACAGCGCGATACGGATCAGCAGTTTTCCCTGTTCAATTTTTCCTTTGAACCGATGCGGCAAATTTTGCGACTTTTTGCTGTTTCCATACCCCTGACGCTGATTATCTTCGTTCTGGCGCCGCGCCTTCCCGCTTTCAGTGTGTTGCCGGTACAGATAGAGAAAGCCACTACGGGTATTTCCGATTTTATGGACCCCGGTTCGATAAGCAGTCTGGGGAATTCCGATGAAGTGGCTTTTCGGGTCGATTTTGAAGGCGAGATCCCTGCACCCAGAGAGCTCTATTGGCGGGGATTGGTTTTTGATGAATTTGATGGACGTGCCTGGGAAGCGGAAGGTCGACGAGGTATTCGGGATGGGGCCTCTATCATTTGGCCAGATCGGCGTACCAGCTTCGATTGGCGCAACGAAATTGAACGTTTTGGTGAACCATATCGCTACACGGTTTTTCTGGAGCCGACTCAGGAAAGCTGGCTTTTTGCCATGCCTGCGGCCCAAACCACTAGAGACAGTGTGGGTGCGGCGCGCAATCTGCTCCTGATAAACCGGATACCGGTGGCTCAGCCGATTAAGTACGAAGTGGTCAGTTACCCTCAATACCGGCATCAACCCAATCGTTTGTCGACCTCCCAGCGGGGGGCGAATCTGGATTATGTCGAGGGTTCAAACCCGCTTACCGAGGCTCTGGTCGCCGAATGGGTGGCGCAGGGGGGTGTCGAATCGGTATTGCCCAACATGATCCGGTTGTTCAGCCAGGAGTTTCGTTACAGTCTGGAGCCGCCGGAATACCCCGGAAATGCAGTAGATCAGTTTTTATTTGAAGGGCAGCTGGGTTTTTGTGAGCACTTTGCCAGTGCCGCGGCGGTGATGTTGCGCATGGCCGGTATTCCGGCACGGGTGGTTGCCGGTTATCAGGGCGGTGAGAGGCATCCAACCGAGGGGTATCTGGTGGTACACCAATACAATGCCCATGCCTGGGTCGAATACTGGCAGCAGGGTGTAGGCTGGACCAGGCTGGACCCAACGGCTGTAGTTGCCCCGGAGCGCATCGAGCTCGGTTTTGAAGCATTTTTTCGTGATAACAGCCTGCTTGACGAGAGCCTTTTTTCACTCGACCGGTTTCAGGATATGGAGCTGGTTAACTGGATACGCTGGCAACTGGATAGCCTCAACTATCGCTGGTTGACGCTGGTGTTGGGCTACGATACCGGACGGCAGTTTGATCTGTTACAAAATCTTCTTGGCGAGGTAACACCACTGCGCCTGGTCGTCGCATTGGTCAGTATTTTGGCGATTGGCCTGATGTCATACCTGGGTTGGCACGCCTATCGGGCAAATCGCCAGCTGTCGCCGGAAAGGCGAATTTTGCGGGCCTATATAAAGCGGCTGAATAGTCTGGGTGTGGAAACAACGCCGGGCATGACCTTGCAAGATATCAAACGGCTGGCTCAGCGGGAATTGCCCGAACAGCAGACCAGACTGGAGCGTCTGACCGGCGATATCGAGCGGCTTCTATATCAGGCAGCAGTGGTTAAGCTGGATGATGTACAGCGGGAAATCAAAGCTTTGAAGGCGTTATAAGCCCGATTCAGGCAGCGCCGGCTTGCTCCAGTATTTCCGCATATTCCGTAAATGAGCTGTGCCCCTTTACCAGTTCGTAGAGCGTTTTCCCTTCGGGGTTTCTGGCCTGCAGGTCGTGTCCATCCGCCTTGAAAAAATCGACAAAGGTAGCGAAGTTTTCCGCCTGCATACCCCGGTAAGCACGTTCCAGAAGATGGAAATCCGGATTGACTCCCTCGGGCGCTTCAGCGGTCAGAAAGCTGCGAATCCTCTCGTCGTCAAAGAATTCACCAAGAACTTTCTTTTTGTCTTTTTTCAGACTCATATTTGCCTCAAAGTTTGTCTTTTAAAATTTTGTTTACTTCGGCCGGATTGGCTTGCCCTTTGGACAGCTTCATAACCTGGCCGACAAAAAAGCCGAACATCTTTTTACGCTTCTCTTCCGGTGCATTGCGGAAATTTTCCACCTGCTGCGGGTTGTCGGCAATAACCTGATCGACATAGGCCTCGATAGCCCCGGTGTCGGACACTTGCTTAAAGCCTTTGGCTTCAATGGTTTGATCTACCTCGCCACCTTCTTTACAGAGAATTTCAAACAGCTGCTTGGCCTGTTTGCCCGATATGGTCTTGTCCATAATGCGGCTGATCAGTTGGCCTAGCGTCTCTGGAGACAGGGGTGAATCGGTGATCTTCACATCATCCTTGTTAAGCTGGGCGGACAGTTCAACTATGACCCAGTTTGCCGCCAGCTTGGCGTCTTTGCACTGGGCAACCACAGCTTCAAAATAATCGGCAATCGGTCGCTCCTGAGTGAGCAGGCCGGCGTCGTAATTGGACAGGCCGTAGTCATCACAGAAACGTTTGTGTTTGGCGTCGGGAAGCTCAGGCAGG
>JBFHKI010000209.1:0-4371 GCA_041595415.1 Pseudomonadales bacterium
CCCCACGTCCGGTTTGCGGGTTGATAGCCATAATGCCACCCTGGAAACTCAGGCCATAAACCAACCCATTTGCGTAAAGCACTCTGGCATCCACATCCACCATACGCTGCAATTCATTTGAACCCTCGGGGACCGCTACCCGCGCAACCCAAATAGCGGCGCCATCACTCAACCGGTAAGCACCCACTCGACCAGAGTCATGACCGACCAAAACAATACTTTCTACTATAGTAGGAGTGGCATTGCCGCGAACCGTTAGCAATGGTTTGACAGCATCAGCACGCCAGATCTGTTCGCCTGTCTTTGAATCCAGACCAACTACCCTTCCATCCTGCGCGGCAACCACAACCACGCCGGAACCAGCTTGAGGCGCGGACAGAATTTCGCTGGTGATCTGTTTCTGCCAAAGCAATACACCATCGGTCTCCTGCAAGGCAAAAACCACCCCTTCCCCGCCAGCGAGTAACACCAAGCCATCGCCTGTACCAACACCACCGGAAATTTCTGTGCGCAGATTGGTAGTCCAAAGGTTACGGCCGGAGTTCGCATCCAGAGCCGACACCCGACCCTTATGATCGGAAACAAAAACTTTCTCGCCGGATAACGCAGGCCTTAATACGGCACTGGTATCTTCAGCTGAGGCACCTATCGAGACAGACCAGAGTTCGGCAACATCCACAACCGGCTCAAAATCCACCAGTTCTACGGGCAACAGACTTTCGTCAATATCCGAGCCGGAACACCCGGTCAATACAGCGGCTATGAACGCAGCCAGACCAATTTTTCTGATCAAGGGTGTTTCCTATTGGTTTTGTGCAGAGAGCGCGGAGAGACCCGCTGCGGAATCCGCCAGTTTAAATTCAAGTGTAGGCGCATATTCCTGTTGATCTGCCAGGAGCAAATCCACCGCAGCCTCATATTCATCGGCCGCAGCCGAAGGATTGCCCATAAGACGATGAATATCACCACGAGCTTCAGCGTACAGAGCTGCATAATATTCATCTGCACCAGTCAATAATTGCAAGGCTTCCTGCTCTTGCCCGGATGATGCCTTGGCAAGCGCCAGCCGATAAGTAATAAGCTGTTTTCCAGCAGTGTCACTTTCTGCATCTAAAGCCCATTCAAGGCGAGTTATCGCTTCAGCATAATCGTCGCGATCGGCAGCAGCTCGTGCTGCAGCCAGGGCGCCCAACACAGCGTATCCATTGTCTGGAAACTCTTCCTGTAACTGGTCCGCCAGATAACCAATGGTTCGCACCCTTTCCAAATCAGCCTGGGTCAGTGAGCCCTGAACGCCAGACGCGGCTATCACTGTTTCCTGCAACTGAATATAGATATCGCTGGCGGCAATCGCTTGGTCACGTTGCTTGTTTTGCCAGCCCTGATAGCCAAAGTAGGCCAAGGCGATTACAGCAACGCCGGCTACCAATCGTGTACCGTTGGCAGCCCACCAAGATTTAATTGCGGCAATCTGTTCTTCTTCTGTACGCATCTCGTTCAAGGTTTATCTCTCTTTCTTCTTTGTTCGAGGTTAGTCCCACTTCCCTTACAACAGGGCGATCGGGGCCAACCAGGTAATTTCAGGGGCGCTATGATGGGTTGCGGCTACAAAGAACGCAACCTGTTCAGAGCTTCATCCAGGCTCAGGCTTTCCTGTTCACGTTTCTCGCGCAAATACTTCAAGGTGACCCGAGCTTCTTTCACTTCGTCTTCACCCAGCACCAGTGCAAGTTCAGCACCACTTCGATCCGCTTTTTTGAACTGGCTTTTAAAACTACCGCCGCCACAGTTGACCACAACTATCAGGCGAGGTTCAGCCAATCGAATTTTTTCCGCTAACTGGAGTGCCGCCAAAACCTCATTCTCAGAGGCGATCAGGTAAATATCAGCGTCTCTGGACTGTAGTAAATCCGGGTTTACCTCCTGGACCAGTAATATAAGGCGCTCAATGCCCAGGCCGAAACCCAGTGCCGGTGTTTTAGGTCCACCGAGCTGGGGAATCAGGCTATCGTAACGACCACCTCCACAAACAGTCCCCTGGGCACCCAAAGCATCGGTAACCCACTCAAAAACTGTTTGCGAGTAATAATCCAACCCCCGTACCAGACGGTGATTAACTCGATAGGCTATTCCCAGCTGATCCAGGATCTGACACAACTGCTGAAAATGTATCCTGGATATGTCATCCATAAAATCGGCAAGTTTGGGAGCTGCCTCAATCAGTTCCTGCATCTCTGGATTTTTACTATCCAGAATTCGCAACGGATTACTCAATAGACGCCGCTTGCTATCCTCATCCAACTGATCCTGATGCTGGCTGAAATAGCCGACCAGGGCTTCTTTGTGTTCCTGTCTGCTCGAGTTCGTTCCCAGCGAGTTAAGCTCCAGATGCACCGAATCAGCAATGCCCAATTCACTCCAGATAGCAGCACTCATGGCAATAATCTCCGCATCTATATCGGGGCCAGACATGCCAAAACATTCCACACCAAATTGATGGAATTGACGCATTCGACCCTTCTGAGGGCGTTCGTAGCGGAACATGGGACCGGTGTACCAAAGCCTCAAGGGGCCGGCATTTAACAGGGAGTTCTGGATACAGGCTCTTACGCAACCAGCTGTACCTTCAGGGCGCAGAGAAAGGCTTTCTTCGTTCCGATCGAGAAAGCTGTACATCTCTTTTTCAACAATATCGGTTACTTCACCAATAGTGCGGGTAAATAGCTCGGTTTTTTCCAGAACCGGAAAACGTATTTCCCGATATCCGTAACGGTTAAAAACCTTCTGAACCAGTTGCTCAACCTGTTGCCATTTGCAGCTATCACCAGGCAGCAGGTCGTTCATACCCTTGACGGAGCGAGTCATTGTCATGGCTATTCTCCAGTTTGGGCGGAAGTTGCAATCAGCTGCTCGCGAGCGGCCTCCTTTTCAGCGGCCTTATGCCGAATCAATTCCTCGAGCTGTAAGGCAACATCACCAGAACCAATCTTTTTATAGGGCTTGCCATCCATATAAATGAGACTTTCCGGATCTGCGCCAGTAATACCGATATCTACCTCTTTAGATTCACCAGGGCCATTCACGTAACAACCAATAACAGCGACATCCATTGGCACACGAATATCTTCAAGATTCGCCTCAAGGGTATTCATGGTTTTGATCACATCAAAGTTTTGACGTGAGCAGCTCGGGCAGGCAATAAAGTTTATACCCTTGGAGCGCAGCCTCATGCTTTTCAACATATCCCAGCCAACACGTACCTCTTCCACAGGATCAGCAGCCAGGGATACACGGATCGTATCGCCAATTCCATCCATCAGGAGCATACCCAAACCTATGGAAGACTTAACTGTGCCACTGCGCAAGGCGCCAGCTTCTGTGATACCAAGGTGCAAGGGTTGGTCAATTTGGTCAGCGATCAGCCGGTATGCAGCAACCGTCATAAAAATATCCGAAGCTTTCAAACTCAGCTTGAAATTGTCGAAATCCAGCCGATCGAGAATTTCCACATGCCGCATAGCAGATTCCACCAAGGCTTCCGGGGTGGGCTCACCATATTTGAGCTGCAAATCTTTTTCCAAAGACCCGGCATTGACACCGATACGAATCGGCAGGTTGTTTTCCCGGGCCTTATCCACCACGGCACGGATGCGCTCTTCCCGACCGATATTGCCCGGATTAATACGCAAACAATTCACCCCG
Source organism: Pseudomonadales bacterium (assembly GCA_041595415.1). GTDB lineage: Bacteria > Pseudomonadota > Gammaproteobacteria > Pseudomonadales > GM7GCV1 > JABJGI01. The sequence goes on from JBFHKI010000209.1 coordinate 3,703, forward strand.
CGATCGGCGACATCCAAGGCTATTTTGTAATCAAAGTGAATATCGGCAACCAGAGGAATATCAACCTCTTTACGGATTTCGCCGAAGGCAACAGAAGCCTCCAGAGAGGGAACAGAAACCCGAACAATATCGGCACCGGCATCCTGCAAAGCGCGTATCTGGCTAACGGTTGCGGCGACATCAGTGGTTTCGGTATTGGTCATACTCTGCACACTGATCGGAGCATCGCCACCAACAGCCACCTTGCCTACCCAAATTTGTTTGGATTTTCGACGGATAATAGGTGATTCAGAAAACATAAAATTTGGTTACCTGTATGGTCTTCAAGCCGCGATAAATCGATAAATAATGTATATACCCAGAAGCAATACCAACACAGCTGATGAAATAATCAGAGGGGACAGTTTTTTCTTTTCGTGGGCAAATTCGCCGATGGGATCATAATTTGAGCCATGAGACGCCAAAGTGCCATTGAGGGTGACAAACTCATCCAGCACATCCATCACCTCATCGACATCAAGCGACACTAACTTGGAATAATTTTTGATATAACCACGAACATAAATTCCAGCGGGAAATTTTTCGTATTGGTTCTGCTCAAGCTGGCGCACCGCCGATTCGGTTAACCCCAACTCTCTTGCTATTCGCTCCAAGTTGATTCCCAGTGCC
>JBFHKI010000210.1:0-4360 GCA_041595415.1 Pseudomonadales bacterium
CCTTCTCGAAATTATCCACCAGAAGTTTCATATGCTCCTTCCAGAACTCGGCGTCCCCGATCAATCTGGACAGGGGGACTGCAGTCAGCTCGGAAATCATTTTCATGCCGGCCGGGCCGACAATTTCGTGACCACCCACGTGACGACCGATAAGATGCCCGTGATATTCAGACACCGAAAGCGGCGCCTCTATCTCGATAAGTTTGCTGTGGATATCATTCCAGGAAAGTGTATTTGTCATGTTCTCTATTCTAACAGCAGTACCCAGCTTCTCTACAGCTAACCAATAGTTTAAAAAAGCTCAATTGACGCCTTAATGCGCTGGCCCTATAGTGTGTCGGGACTAAATTTGGTTAGCAAATGAGCGAGCAAACTCTTAAGACACTGGAAGAAAAAATCGATGAACTTATCGGTTTTTGCGCCCACCTACAGCAGGAGAATGAGAGCCTTCGCAGCCGCGAAAGCAGTCTACTGCAAGAACGCACCGCCTTGATTGAAAAAACCCAGGCGGCACGTGTCCGCGTTGAAAAAATGGTTGAACGACTCAAAGCCATACAGGAATCCTAAACATGGCTACAGAATCACAGACCGTCACCATCACCCTGCTCGACAAGCAGTACCAAATTTCCTGCGATCCTCAGGAGCGTGACGAGCTGCTGGAGTCGGCGCGCATGCTCAATCAGAATATGCTCAAAATTCGTCAGAGTGGCGGCGTAATCGGGCTTGAGCGCATTGCCATAATTGCCGGACTGAATGTCGCCCACGAACTGGTCAAGTCGCAAAACTCCGGCGCCACCAGTGAACTGGTATCTTCCGGGATAGAACGGTTACGCGACAAAATCGACTCAGCTATACAAAATCTTAAGCCTCCAATAGCAGGCTAAAACACGCCAATACGTTATAATCCCACTCAACCCTGGGATGTTTGCATGTTTGATTCGTCCTCGAGCCGATAAGCAAACCTTAAGGAACCGCTTTTGCCATTGTTGTGCATGTCCGCACGTCGGAAAGCCTGATATGTCAATTGAGTTTCCGCCTTGAACCATTCGGGTTCAAGGGCCATATCGGACTGCGGCATTTCCGGGGCTTCTTATTTCTGGAAGCGGGCACATGTCGAAAACCAGTCTGGCTCAAACCCTGTGATGGATCGCCGCTTTATCCGCCGAGCCATGCGCGCCCAACGCCGCGTCCTTAGCGCTTCACAACGCACCCAATACGCCTTTGATCTACTACGCAACCTGCGCACCCAAGTCTGGTATCTGCGCGCCCAGTGCATTGCCGCCTACCTCAGCAGTGACGGTGAAATCAATCTGGCACCGGTTATGCTTGACGCCAGAAACCGTAACAAAGTTACCACCCTGCCCCGGGTAGGTGAGCAAAGGGGGAAAATGCAATTTATTCCCTGGCAACCGGGCGCCCCTCTTGTAGAAAATCGCTATGCCATACTGGAACCACCTGCAGGCAAGGTGCGTCCTCTCTTTGCCCACTCGATAATACTTATGCCACTGGTTGCCTTTGATGCACAGGGCAATCGTATAGGCATGGGCGGAGGATATTATGACCGCCTGCTCAACAGCACGGCCCTGAAAGGGCAGAGACCTCTTCTGGTTGGCGTTGGCTACGACTTCCAGGAACTGGAAAGCATCGAACCGGAAAGCTGGGATGTGCCCCTGGATGCGGTTGTCACCAACAGGGAGGTGATTGGCATCAGCGGGCGACTGCAGGCACCCGCCGAATTTTCAGATTAACTCAAAAACAGCTTATAGGCCGGGTTATCCGTCTCTTCCCAATATTCGTAGTTGAGGGAATCCAACGACTCACGGACCAGCTTTCGCTCCGACTTGGCAGCTTGCAGCCCCAACAAAACACGACCGTGTGCATCGCCGTGGTTACGGTAGTGGAACATGGAGATATTCCACTTCGATCCCAGAGTTGTCAGAAAAGCCATCAGCGCACCGGGACGTTCCGGAAACTGGAAGCGGTACACCAGCTCTTCGCCCACATTGGGAGAATGCCCGCCAACCATATGACGTATATGCAGCTTGGCTACTTCGTTGTCGGTTAGATCCAACAAGGGATAACCGGCCGCCTCCAAATCCTGCACAAGTTGTTCGTGATCCTGCTGCTCGGCAATCTGCACACCTACATAAATATGGGCGTCACCGGAATCGCTGTAACGGTAATTGAACTCGGTAATACTGCGACGCCCCAGAGTGCTGCAAAACTTACGAAAACTTCCGGCTTTTTCCGGAATAGTTACCGCCAGAACCGCCTCGCGCTTCTCACCGATTTCGGTGCGCTCGGATATATAACGCAGGCGGTCAAAATTCATATTGGCACCGCAGTTGATGCCGACAAAGTTTTTGCCGCTAACGCCAGTAGATTCTACATAGCGCTTTATTCCGGCCACAGAAAGCGCACCCGCTGGTTCTACAATTGAGCGGGTGTCTTCATAGATATCCTTGATGGCCGCGCAGATTTCATCCGTCGACACAGTGACCACCTCATCCACCAGCTCACGCAAAATGGGAAAGGTTTTTTCACCTATTTGCGCCACAGCCACACCGTCAGCAAACAGCCCCACATGGCTGAGTTTACCGCGACGTCCCGTATCCATTGCCAGTTTCAGGCAGGCGGCGTCCTCCGGCTCAACGGCGATAATGCGTATCTCGGGACGGACATATTTCACATAGGAAGCAATACCGGCGCAAAGCCCACCGCCACCAACTGCAACAAATATCGCATCGATATCACCGGGGAACTGGCGCAATATTTCCATGGCGATAGTACCCTGGCCGGCGATCACATCCGGATCGTCGTAGGGGTGGATATAGGTCAAGCCCTTTTGTTGGACCAGCTCATTGGCGTAGGCCGACGCCTCGTCGTACGTATCGCCCTTTAAGACTACCTTGCCACCAAGCGCCTTAACCGCTTCCACCTTGATAGTTGGCGTAGTGCGCGGCATAACGATAGTGGCTTTTACACCCAGATGACGGGCACTGAGGGCAACCCCTTGAGCGTGATTACCCGCCGAGGCGGCAATAACGCCCTCGGCCTTTTGTTTGTCACTCAACAGGCGAATACAGTTATAGGCACCGCGCAGTTTAAAAGAGAAGACCGATTGCAAATCCTCCCTTTTTAACAGCACAGAGTTGCCAATACGCCCCGACAGTTTGGGCGCATTATCCAAAGGAGTTTCCTTAACCAGATCATAAATCTGAGCGGAGAGAATTTTTTTAGGGTAGTCCAGAGCCATGTAAAACAGTAACCAGTGAAAAACAGATGTTCGAGCCTGTTAACAGGCCCTCTTGTTATGCCGTAACATGTTAGCACCATTTATTATCAAGCCTAGGATCTATGAACCAAGACGACCAAAAAAAGGCCATCGCTGCTGCGGCGCTGGAATATGTTCTCGCCGCCACCGACAAGGCTGCACCCATCGGCATAGGCACCGGCAGTACAGCAAATTGTTTTATTGATTTACTCGGCGAGCACAAAAATCGCTTCAGCGGCGCGGTACCCAGTTCTGAAGCTTCCGCCGAACGACTCAGGGCCCAGGGCGTTCGCATAATGGACTTTGCCGAAAGCGGCCCCATGACCTTTTATGTCGACGGCGCCGACGAAATAAATGCCGAACTCTGCATGATCAAGGGTGGTGGCGCAGCCCTTACGCGGGAAAAAATTGTCGCCTCCATGGCCGAACGATTTATCTGTATCGCCGATCAATCAAAGCAAGTGGAAGTGCTGGGCAAATTCCCCCTGCCTATCGAGGTTATCCCCATGGCAGCGGTTCCGGTTTCTCTGGCGATGGAAAAGCTCGGCGGCCGACCATTGGTTCGCGATGGAGTGATCACCGACAACGGCAATATTATTGTCGATGTGCATGATCTGGAAATTGTCGACGCCCAGACCTGGGAAGAAGCCATTAACCAGATCCCCGGTGTGGTTACCAACGGTATCTTTGCCCGGCAACGGGCGGAAGTACTGTTTACCTTTTCCGGTGATCAGGTGATAAAAGTTAGCGCGTAATTTGAGTTTTCTTTAGACAATAAAAAAGGCGCCGAAGCGCCTTTTTGGAAGCAGGTTAATCAGTCCTCACAAGTAATTGAAGGTGACCATATACCACCACCCACACTATCCGGCAGCGTAATAGTAATATCAACTGTATCCACTTCACCCACTGTTTCATCGGCTACCAAGGTAATGGGAATAATATCAAACCCCGGATCGCTTGTATTCTGGACGGTATAGCTGGAGGGGCTAAGCAATTTACAGTTGTTCGCAACGATATCTACTGTTGTTCCAGCCGGCAAATAACCATTTTGGAAATCCGACATATACAACAGATAGGATACCGCCC
>JBFHKI010000211.1:0-4341 GCA_041595415.1 Pseudomonadales bacterium
CCTCCGCAGACCACGTGGTTCTGACTACAGACGAGCCTCTGGGGACCGCATTGCGCAACTATCTGATGCACCGGCAGAGACGACAATGAGTTTCCTCGCACCACTTTTTTTACTCGGGCTGCTGGCTATTGCCATACCTATAGTCCTGCACCGGATGAATTTCAGTGATCCGCCCTCGCAGCTGTTCAGCTCGACGCTGTTGCTGAAAAACTCGGATCAAATCACCGCTACAGAGAAAAAGCTGCGCTACCTGATACTGCTGGCTTCGCGCATTCTGGCCCTGTTGATTCTGGTTATTCTTTTTATCCAGCCCGCCTTGCGCTCGGACAGCCCTCTGGCCACAGGTCTGGAACAGCGACACAACCTTATTGTGCTGGATCAATCACTCTCTATGTCGGCGCCCGGACTCTGGCAACAAGCTCTGGACAGAGCTGAAGCCCGTATAGACGCCATGGGAGAAAATGAAACCGCGCAAATTATCGGGGCCAGTTCAGATATCCACCTGCTCACCGAAGCAACCGCTGACCGCGGACTTTTGAAACAAAGCCTTAATCGACTGGAACCGGAATTCTCCACACTGGATTACGGTCAGCTGGTACAAATACTGGACGACCTGGCCGCAACCTCTGGGCTGAACACCCGGGTTTATTTTATTAGCGACTTGCAAGCCACCAACCTGCCAGTGCGTTTTACCGATCTGGTGCCGCGACGCGCATTGGGTATGGAACTGGATCAGGTCCGACCGACACAGCAGTCATTTAACTGGTCTGTCAATGCCCGCCTCAATAACAACGAGGTTGTTGCCACTGTGGTCAGTCACTCCGGCCCAGCGCGGCAAATGCAAGTTGATTTATTGGTTGAAGGGCAGCTTCATGCCAGTCAACAGCTCGACATACCGGCCTCGGGCAGCGCCCTAGCCCACTTTGGAAACCTTGATCTGGATATAGACGAATCCCGCCTGCAAGTAGTTATTGACGCTGGTGACAGTGACGCTTTGAGTGCAGACAACCAGTATTTTCTGAGTTCCCAGACCAACGAGCCACTCTCCGTACTTGTTTTGTCTGCTGGAACCTCAGACCAATCAAGACTGTTTTTGGAAACAGCTCTGGATTCAATCGCCAACCCCGATATAGACACCCACACCATTATTGGCCGGGCAGATATCAATTTGGCACTGACCGAATACGATTTGGTAATACTGAATGACATTGTCGCCCTGTCCGACAGTGCCATAAACGCTTTGAAGCTCTATACGGAACGCGGAGGCGCTCTACTCTCGATTGCCGGGCCAGCAACACGCAATCGCGGTGAATCCATACTAACCGGTCATAAGTTCAAGGCTGTGACAAACCTGGGCGGTGCAACCAACGCGCAGGGATTGTTGATACAACAACCACTGCACGGTGCGGTTTCCGATTTTTCCGGAAATATCAGTGCCAAGGTTTACAACCCCCAGGAAATGGAACCGCTCGAGGGTGATCAAGTCATCATCTCCACAAATAATGGTTACCCTTGGCTTGTCGAGCACAGTATAGGCTTGGGCCGCGCTCTTGTTCTCAGCCAGTCACTGCTGGCAGAGGAAACGGATTTAAGCCTGACCCCGGAATTTGTACCCCTGCTTCGCTCCTGGATGCGCTATCTGGGTGGATCAGGCGAACTGCCAGATAACTACCAGACCGGCGACCAGATTCAGGTTGGCCTGGACAGGGAAACCGGCCGTATTGCACCGGTGCAACAGGTGTTTTTGCCAAACGGACAACCCTGGTTAAGCCTGCAGCAACAAAACCGTATTCAAAGCCTGAGGTTTGGCAGTCCGGGTATCTACGGGTTACAAACCAGCCGGGGCGAACACCTGGTGGCGGTAAATAGTCCCTTAGCTGAATCAGATCTAAGCCCGATGGCGGACAACCTCGTCGCCCAATGGCGCAATTTGGCCGAAGAGCGCCAAATTGAAATGAACAGCGAAAGCAGTGGGACAAGTGTCTCGGGCAACCCTATTCTTAAATCCTTTGAGTCCTGGTTGCTGCCCTTGCTGCTTCTCAGTATTTTAGTGGAATCCATTCTCGGAAATGTGCACCTGAAGGTGCGCAGGGAGACTGTCGTATGACAAGAGGTGAAACCCTGAACCAATGGTTGGCACGCTGGAAGGAGCGCGCTCGCCACCGCACTATTTACACCGGACTGCTTGTCAGTGGACTACTGGTTTTGGGCATAACGCTACTGTCCGCCTTGGTCGGTTTTCGTGTCGCCTACGACGACAGCACTATCAACGGGCTTCGCTTGCTGCTGCTTTTTGCTATCGGCCTGACCTATTGGTATTTCATCCGCCGCCCTCTCTCCAGACTGGATCATGACTACGGTGTGCAGGAGCTTGAAAAACGCCTACCCGAACTCCAGGGCGAATTGCGAACCTACTTGCAGGAAAGCAAACGACAGGAATCTAATCCGATTCTGGGCCTGATGGCCAAAAACCTGCAAACCAAACTCGGCAAAAAAAGCGCCGAGGATCTTATTCCAAAAAATCACCTCAACCTGATCAAGGGTGGTTTTGCTACCACTATCCTCTGTCTTCTGATCCTGTTGCTCGCCAGTGGTGCCAACCTCAAATTTGGAGCCCAGCACTTTTTATCCGGCTGGTTCCTGCCCGACCGCTTACCTCCGCAAAGTATCGTAGTGACTCCGGGAGATATTCGCCTGAAACGCGGGTCCAACCTTAACGTAACAGCAGAAACTCTGGGGTTTGACGCTCAAAATGCCACTATCTATGCCCAGTTTGGCAATACCGCATCGGATTGGGACGCTGTGTCAATGCGGGAGATCAGTGACAACCAGTATGAATTCAGCTTTTTTGGCCTGCACGACCAGCTGAATTACTACGTGGAAGCTGCCGGTGTGCGCAGTGAAACCCATAGTATTGAAGTGGTGGATGTTCCGGGAATCCAAGCCATACAAATCACCTATCACTATCCGGAGTGGACCGGCCTGGAAGACAGGGTTCAACAGACGGGAACCCGTATTCAGGGACTTCAGGGTACAAGAATTGAAATTGAAATAACCTCAGACCGCCCTTTGCTGGACGGCCAGCTACTGGTGGACGACCAGGGTATAGATTTACAGTCTGAAGCCAATATTAGCCGGGCAGAACTGGTGCTGGAACAGAGTGGTACCTATTACATTGCCGACCGTCTCGAAGATGAGCTTATCCGCCTGACGGATAACTACAGTATCGCCGTAATGGACGACCAGGCTCCCAAAGTCAGTGTCAGCCTGCCGGGAGCCGATCGCGGAGCCTCTGCCATCGAGGAAGTTCCCATGCGCATAGAGGTCACCGATGATTATCAGGTCGAGTCCCTCATGCTGAATTACTCGGTAAATGCCGGTGAGTGGATCAGCCTTGATCTACCGGCCCAAAATCAAAATATTGAAGCCGAATATCTGATGATGCTGGAAGATATGATCGTGCAGAACGCTGCTGAGGAAACCCCGCAAGAAAGACTGGTTCCCGGAGACTTGATCTCCTATTTTGTATCCGCGGCAGACCACAGTCAGGAAGTCACTTCCGACATCTACTTTATTGATATCCAGCCCTTTGACAAACGTTACTCCCAAGCCGATGGTGGTGCAGCTGGTGGCGGTGGCGGCGGAGGTGGCGGCAGTGAGAATGAAATTTCCCAACGTCAAAAAGATATTCTCGTAGCTACTTGGAATCTGCAGAAAGAACAGCAGAAAGCTGAAGCTGACGAAGACTATCTGCGCGACAACGCCTTTATGCTGTCCGAACTACAGCGCACCCTCGCCGAACAGACCCAAACCACTCTTGATCGCCTGGATGCCCGACGTTTGATAGCCGACCCCCGCGCCCAGGCTTTTGCGGAGAATATGGAAATCGCCCTGGAGGCAATGCAGCCGGCGGCCGATAACCTGCTGGATGTGGAGCTGGATGATTCGGTACCACAACAACAAAAGGCCCTGCAGCACTTACTGCGCGCTGAAGCCCAGTTCCGTGACATACAGATCAGTATCGACCAGCAAAACCAGAATGGCGGCGGAGGTGGCGGTGGCGGCCAGGAGCGCGATCTGGCACAGATCTACGAACTGGAAATGGACATGTCCCGCAACCAGTATGAAACGCGACAAAGCCCCAGCCTACAGCAACCTCAGGAGGCCATTGACGACGCCTTCGAGCAGCTGGAAGAACTGGCTCGCCGTCAGGAAGCACTGGCTGAGCAGGCGCGACGCAACAATGAATTATCTCTGAGTGAAAAATGGCAACAGGAACAACTGACCCGGGAAGCCCAGGAGTTACAAGAGCGACTGGAGCAGCTACAACAGCAACAACAA
>JBFHKI010000212.1:0-4297 GCA_041595415.1 Pseudomonadales bacterium
CATCGCTTTGATCCCAGAATAGACGACCCGCAGACCCAACGAGTCGCCATACTCCCCATATATACTTTAAGCAAAGACAATACTGAAAGAACAAAAGACACCGTCCGGTTTTTAACTGAACTGCAGTATAACTTTTACCAACAACACACTAGCTACCTGAAACAGGCAATTGGCTACGGTGGCATGGTGAGTGCCAGCAATTGGATAACCGCCAATGAAACACGACTCGGGCCTTTGGAGCGGTACAGTTATAGCCCTGGTGACTTTTATGACAGACATGGCTACTTTGAGCCAATACACAATGACCAGGGAGACAGATCTGCCAACTACTCCGTCCGCACTGGCCACTGGTTTCAAAACAAGTCTGCAATGCAGTTCTACAATCCGGAATCGGGCGATCGTACAGATTTCTCAATTCCCCTGAGCAATATTGTCTACGATAACAAGCCCTCGATAATCAGCGAGTTAAACTGGCCCCTACCCAACCGATACCGTGCAGAAATGCCATTTCTTGCCGCCAGTTTTTCCCGAATTCAGGGAGTCGACGCTCTTATATTTTTCAGACCCGGAACGCAGCAGTGGGACTTCAGCCCATCCAAATTCTCACTTAATTCACCAGCCATAAAGGGGCAGTGGCCTGCGGCGGCGTTAGCCTTCCGAAGAGGTTACATTGACGAGAACGATGCGCTTTTCACTTTGGACATACCTGTGGACCAGCTGTTCGAACTTGGGGATTTACCACTTTCCCTGAAACCGAACCTGGACAATTTTCGCTCGGAAATGGAGCAAGACTCCTCCGGAACCATACACCCACTGAGGCTATTCACGGGGAAATCGGAAATAAGCTTCCCTACAGAAGGCTCGTATAACCAATCTTTTGAAGACGAACAGCTTCTCGATTTGGCGAACCAGACCATTTCAACAAAGAACGATCAGTTTTTTTGGGATTTTAATTTGGGATTTGCCAGAGTTAATAACGAAAAATTACAGGGGATTACAGGCTTTCTTCGGGCTGCAGGTATCCAGGTTTTTAAGAATATGCAGCTCAAAACAGAAATCGATTACGGTTCTGTCTGGCTGGTAAGCCTGGATAACAAGCCTTTGGACAGCTCGGATAAAATGCTTCTGCTAGTCATGAGTGAAGAGAGATTGTCGGGCTGGCAGACTAGCGAAACTGACAGGGGTTATAGCATTCTCGACCTGGGATACATTCCATTTTTAGTAAAGAATTTCAATGGCGAAGTGGAACTGGTTCGCCAAGATGCAACTGAGTTGCAAATTACCCCTCTGGATAATCTCGGATATGTAAGACACCCGCCCAGGAATGGACCCACACTCAACTTTGACAGTGATACTGCCTACTATCTGATTGAAAGAGGTCATTAAACAGCAGGCTCTGGACACCAGGCATACTAAGAGTCACATCGTCAGCTTTTATCGGTTTTCTTTAATTTTTCGGGCGAGTAAATCGGCAACGCGCAGAGCATGTGCCGCAATGGTAAGACTCGGGTTTGTGCCTCCGCTGGTAGGCATGAAGGAGGCGTCTGCAATATAGAGATTTTTTAAGGCATGCGCCTTGCCCTGCTCGTTCACTACACTGCTCTCAGGGTTAGATCCAGATCGGCAAGTACCGCAAGGATGCCCAAAATTCAAATCGACTCCGTGTGTGAAGTTGACCACCCAGTGATTCTTGATGGACTTTCCAATCAGTCGACGAAACTTCCTCGTGCGGTTTTTTAGTTCTTCCTTGATATTGTATTGAAGGAGAATCCCGGAATCAGTCCGAGAATCGAGAAGGATACGATTTTCCGAGTATGGGAAATCTTCCACAATAGAACTGAAAATTGATACTTCCCTGAACAGAATGCAAGCGACGAATGCTGGTATGCGTAATAACTGACGTATCACTTGGGACAGTAGGGGAATTTTTCCAAATGGGCTTCTTTGTAGCTTCTGGCGTAAGAAATAGAGTATATATCCCATCTGTGCGCTTTTTCCGGTCGACTGGAGTTGACCTAATTTTTCGCCCTCCACCGAATAAAAATCTCTCAATCCCAATGTCTTGTCAGCACCCTGATCTGAATGTCTCTTGGTACTCCAGACCCCGAGATAATCAGAGGTATGCATCATCAGATAACAACCCACCAAACCATTAGTATTTGCCAACCCCTGTGGCCATATATCGTTACTGGACTTGAGCAACAAGGCCGGGGTGAAATAAGCCCCACATGCCAGGATAATGTTTTTCCCGGTTATCGAAAGAGATACATTCTGATCTCCGCTCTTCAATTCGACAGACTGAACCTGGGACGCATCGGCTATCAAGCGCTCAACTTCACAGTCCGAAACAATAAGCAGGTTGCCCGTTTCCAGAGCCGGAATTATGCCGCTTTCCAGTGCTCCCTTTACATTGTCACGATTTCTGGTGTTATCAGCATCGCCAATAGCAACATGTAGATGATATGGGTTCAGACCGGATTTCCGAAAAAGCGATTCAAAATAACGATCAGTTGCGTTTAGAGGGGGTGGTACTTTCAACTGGTAATTAGTACCTGACTCCAGAGGATCGACAGTGCCGTGTACATTGAGCAATGACTCTGCCTGCTGGTAATAAGGCTCAATCTCGCCATAGGTATAAGGCCACTCAACCAGCTCTCCACTGGGCATTTGTCGCGGTTCAAAGTCCTCAGGTGAAAATCGTTCTACAGCTCCGCCATAAATGAGGGTGGAGCCACCAAGTCCACAGCCGAGAGGAGCATAGAAATTACTGGCTACTCCCTCCACTTTCGAGCTTAACTTAACCGGCCAGCGCCCCTGCAACAGTCTGGATTCAATGCCTTGGTGCTCGACCTCAACACCAGTCAACTTGGATTGCTCAAGAAAAGACCGGCCCTTCTCCACTAACAGAACCCGGATTCCGGCACGACACAGATTCAGAGCGGCCATACCACCACCCATCCCCGAGCCAACAATTACAACATCAAAGTCCTGATCAGCCAGCTCGGTTGGAGCCACAATATAGTTTTGCCAAGCTTGGCTCATAGGAGACAGGTCAATCCATTTCCAGATGGGAGATTGCGGACTGCAAACTATCGAGGGAAACTTCGAAATTCCGCATATTTGTTACAAAATCTGCTTTATCTTGCACAAGCTCTGGCCATACGCGACCTCGCACTGCAGCCCAAGGCGCACCCTGCTGCGAAGCGATCATTCTCCAGACATTGGTTACATGGGCAGGCGAAAAAATCTCAATCAATTTATAGTTTTTCGGTTCGGTCAGTGCACTACGAACAATCATTGGCCCAAGCGCTGCGCCATGTACTGAGACTATTTGACTGGCATTGGCAATGTAGGCTATTTGCTCAATCGGCGTGTAATCCTCAGCGTATAGTGTTTTGAAGCCACGAGCCTCCAAGTAATCAACAACCTCTGACTCGTTGGTGATGGTGCGCTTATCTCGACGCGACAAGAAAATCTTGTCTTCCTTTATTTCACTGGCTTCAACCTGAGCAACCAGTTCGGTAGATTTCAGCCCCGATCGAATAACTTCACAGCGCTCACCACGGATACTTATCCAGGGACTGAGGCTAAACTTGCAAATATAACCCTTCACTCCCGAATCAGTAGCCTGACAGGAGAAACCGGATAGTCTGAATACATCCAGAATTTTGCTTGATATATTAGCCGGGAAAATTACTACCAACTTTTTGTCGATATCTTTCAACAAGTCCTTTATCAATAAGGACAAAGCCAGATGATTGGTTATTGCATGCGCCCAATTTTGCGGTGAGTTTATACGCATATCGAGCACAATCTGGGAGCTGTCTAGCTCTAGCGTTTGGTCCGAAACAAGTGACTTAAGACGCTCTAGACGGGGCTGGGTCGCAGATTTTGAAACACCAAATCCCCCGAGGTCTAACTCCAGACGGAGTTCACCATCAAGACTCACCGCCGCCGGAAGGTAGACTTCTTCAACATCCGGTGAAAAACGATCGATAGTTGCTGTAGGAAATCCAAACATCCAGTCCCGACCGGTCGAATAACTGGTTAGCTTGTACTGCCTGCTTACGAATTGGGTATCCATTTGTGGTCTGGCGGATTAATAGAAAGCAAAAGCTGACTCGAAGAACGAGTATAGCACCTTAGTCTATCAGCCAGTCATCTTTGAGCTTCGATCAAAAGGGCTTTTTAACGAAATCAGATGGGAGGGAGGTGAAGCATGTGTATCCCGCTCTGTTACGAGAGTACGCGATAACGAGCAAACCATCTCAACATTTTTCTAACCGAACCCGAAAGG
>JBFHKI010000213.1:0-4190 GCA_041595415.1 Pseudomonadales bacterium
AGTTGCGTGGTCGCGCGGGCCGACAGGGCGATCCCGGTGTGACCCGTTTTTATCTTTCCATGGAAGACAGCCTCATGCGGCTGTTTGCCTCGGAGCGTGTGCGAAACATGATGCAAGCTTTGGGAATGGAAAAAGGTGAGGCGATTGAGCATCGCATGGTGACCGGTTCGATAGAGAAGGCCCAGCGCAAGGTTGAGGGCCGCAATTTTGATATCCGCAAACAGTTACTTGAATACGATGATGTCTCCAACGATCAGCGTCTGGTTATATATCAACAGCGGAATGAGTTGCTGGATCAGGACGATATCTCCGATATCCTGCTCGCCATGCGGGCGGATGCGGTGGAAGCCGCGGTTTTCTCCTATCTTCCACCTGAGGGGTTTGCTGAACAGTGGGATATTGCCGGCTTGGAACAGTATCTGAAGACCGAACTGGGGGTCGAAGTCGCTCTGCAGAGCTGGTTTGAGGAAGACAAACATCTGCGCCCTGAAGAAGTTAACACCCGGGTACGGGAAACTGTGGAGGCTCAGTACGCTAGCAAGCTACAAGGTTTCAGGGAAATATTTGCTCAGAATACCAGCATTGAAGATCCGGATATGGTTTTGCACCGGTTGGAACGGGACTTGATGTTGCAAACCTTGGATCGCCTGTGGAAAGAGCACCTGGCGACCATGGACAACCTCCGGGCTGCTATAGGCCTGCGTGGTTACGCTGGTCGTAATCCAAAACAGGAATACAAGCGTGAATCCTTTGAATTGTTTCGTGATTTGCTGGATCGGATAAAGGCCGATGTCACGCGGGTGTTAATGCGCTTCCAGATCGCCAGTCCGGAGCAGTTGCAAGCGATGGAGCAGGCCAAGCGACAGCGTGAAGAGGCTATGAAAGCCAAAATGTCCATGCAGCATGATCAAGCAGCAGGCCTTGGCGAATCGCCAAAATCAACCACAGCTGGGGCTCCTGCGTCAGGCGGAAAACAAGCACAGCCTTTTATCCGCGATGATAAAAAAGTCGGACGCAACGAGCCCTGCCCATGTGGGTCGGGCAAGAAATACAAGCAGTGTCACGGAGCGTTGTAGAGTGGTAAGTGATTCAGACCCCAATCCCCCATCGATACAGATCGAGGGTTGCCGTTTAGCAGCGACAGCAGCCGGTATACGCTATGCAAATCGTTTGGATATGGCGCTTATCGAGTTGGCCGAAGACTCGGTTGTAGTGGGTGCATTTACTCAGAATGCTTTTTGTGCTGCACCGGTGGAGCTCTGTAGAGCCCATTTACAAGAGGCAAAGATTCGCTATTTGTTGATCAACTCCGGTAACGCAAATGCTGGTACCGGTCCGGCGGGAATGCAAGCCGCTCTGGCAAGTTGCGATTTGGTGGCCAGCGCAGGTTCTGTATCTGCAACACAGGTGCTGCCTTTTTCGACTGGGGTGATCGGCGAGCTTTTGCCACTCAGACCCTTTGAAGAGGCTGTTCCTGTCTTGATGAAAAATCTCTCGACAAAAGGCTGGCAGGAAGTTTCACAGGCAATTATGACCACAGATACCAAACCCAAGTTGGTATCAACAGAAATTGATCTTGCTGGGGTAAGAGTAAGTATTGCGGGTGTTGCCAAGGGGTCGGGAATGATCCACCCCAATATGGCTACCATGCTGGGCTACATCGTTTCAGACGTGGCTTTGTCGCTGGAACTGGCCAAGGCCTGGCATCTGGAACTTTGTGAGAAAACCTTTAATCGTGCCACAGTGGATGGAGATACCTCGACAAATGATTCCTGTATTCTGGCCTGTACCGGTAAAGCGGGAAATGATCCGATTGAGGATGGCAGCTCTCAAGCCGCGCAGCTCCTGAAAGAGGCATTGTTTGGTATATATCGCCAACTTGCTCAGGCTATAGTTCGTGACGGAGAGGGTGCAACCAAGTTTGTCACTATTGAGGTACAGGGTGGCAAGACTGCAGAAGAATGCAAAAAGGTGGCCTTTTCCATTGCCCATTCACCTCTGGTTAAAACGGCTTTTTTTGCAAGCGACCCGAATTGGGGAAGGATTCTTGCCGCTATAGGCAATGCCCGGATTGATGACCTGGATATTGCTGGTGTTGAGATTTTTCTGGATCAGGTTCCGCTGGTGACGAATGGGGCAGTACACCCTCTCTATACGGAGCAACAGGGGCAGGCTGTATTTGACCAGCCGGAGTTTTCGATCCGGATTAAACTTAATCGTGGCGATGCAAGCGAAGAGTTCTGGACGACAGATTTGTCCCATGACTATGTGCGCATAAATGCCGAATATCGAAGCTAGGGAGCTCTCGACCAGAGTTTTGGAGGTGGCGGTTGCCGTTATTGTCCGAAACCGGGAGGTGCTGCTCTCCCTGCGCCCTGAGCACAAGCAGCATGGTGGCTTGTGGGAGTTTCCCGGTGGGAAGTTTGAGCAGGGAGAGAGCTTGCAACAGGCTCTGGTTCGTGAAATTCGTGAAGAACTGGATATAGAGGTGACAGATTTTAGCGAGCTTATGCGGATAGAACACCAGTATGAAAATTACTCGGTGAGTCTGCAGGTGGCTCTGGTGACAGGTTTTCAGGGTGAAGCGAGGGGAAATGAAAATCAAAAAATCGATTGGGTTCCGATACAGGAAGTTAGCAACTACCGGTTTCCGGAGGCCAATACCGCTATTGTAGAAAAGCTCCTCAATCTGGATCTTTGAAAAGACAGATACTTAACCTTTCACGATTCTATCGGGTTGGCTTGCAGCCAGCTCAAGATATTTATGATGCAGGGCTGAAACCTGCGCAGCCAGTGCATCCGGATGTCCGGAATTGTCAATCAAGTCATGGGCGAATCTACGCCGATCTTCGTCGCTGGCTTGGTTTGCGATGATTTTTTTCACCTCAGCCGAGGATAGACCAGATCGTTGCATCACTCGCGGGATTTGAGCTTCGCTAGAGGCTTCTACGACCAGAATTCGGTCAACCTGTTGAGACTCGATGTTTTCAACAAGTAAGGGTATTTCAATGAGGCAGTAGGGGCTCAGGATCTTTTTTTCAAACTCGAGTTGGCGGGCGCGGATTCGCGGATGCAAAAGCGCTTCAAGCCAGTCTTTTTCGATTGGATTGGAAAAGATAATTTGCCGCAAAAGACTGCGGTTCAGGCTGCCATCTTCGGTTAATATCTTTGTCCCAAAATGAGCGACAAGCTCGGCTAGTGTAGACGTGCCAGGCTTAACCAAGTCGCGAGAGACCTGATCCAGATCGATAACTCCGACGCCGAGTTTTGTGAATTCAGCTGCAACGGTACTTTTACCACTGCCAATTCCACCGGTAAGTCCTACACGGAACACTGCTCTATTGACCGATCAAAGAGGCAGGATGGCAAAGACGTCCGGCCCCAGGAAAAGACAGATCCAACCGGCAACTGCCAGATATGGACCAAAAGCTATGGGTGCACTTTTTTTATTGCCACTGAAAATCATAAAGAGTAAGGCAAAAACCAGTCCGACCAGAGAAGAGAGCAGAATAATAGTGGGTAGATAACTCCATCCCAGCCAGGCTCCCAGAGCGGCCAGCAACTTGAAGTCTCCAAAGCCCATGCCTTCTTTGCCTGTGATCAATTTGAATATCCAGTAAACCGACCAAAGGCTGAGATAACCGAAAACAGCACCCCACAATGCACTTGGCAAATCGGTAAATACTCCAAAACTATTGAGAATAAGGCCTGCCCACATCAAAGGCAGGGTAATACCATCAGGGAGCAGGTGTTCATCAAAGTCTATTCCGGTCAAGGCAATTAGTGCCCATGTCATTCCCAGTGCAGCCAGCCCCTGGATAGTGGCTCCAAATTGCATAATGACCAGCAAACTGAGTAAACCGGAGATCAGCTCAACAAGAGGGTATCGAATGGAGATGGCTTCGCCACAATCCTTGCAACGGCCTTTAAGCAACAGGAATCCCAAGATAGGGATATTGTGCCAGGGTCTGATTTTGTTTTTACATTTCGGACAACAGGAGGCCGGCCAGAGCAGAGAGAGTTTGCTTTCTTCTGAAGGTTGCGCTGTTTCGCTATTTAGCTCCAGATAGTTGCGGCAGTCAGCAGTCCATTTATGATCCAGAATTTTCGGCAGACGGTATATAACCACGTTGAGAAAGCTGCCGACCACAGCGCCCAGCAAGAGAGATATGCCGAGCAGTAACTCGGTG
>JBFHKI010000214.1:0-4134 GCA_041595415.1 Pseudomonadales bacterium
GCAGAGCAGCCTTTTCCGAAGTGTCGTAACGGCACTCTTTGCTGAAATGGGTGACAGCCCGGAAACTGCCGATTTAACCCTGATTCCCACTCTGGACAGTTTTCAATACGCATTGCCAAAAGAGACAGGCGCCAATTTTTTTGAGGTCTGGTTGAAGTATCGACTACAAGCTTTGGATACTCAGGGAGAGGAAGTTGCCGATTGGCTGATAACTGGTTATGGGCGCGCGACCGATGAGCGACTGCAAACCCAGGGAGCAGGTGTTAATGAAGCGACAGTAGAAGCGTTACGTGATATCGGAACCCAACTAACTCTGGGATTTTCCCAGCAGGCGGATATACGCGAATGGCTGGAACAGCAAGACCTGTAAGGCTGAAACTTGTTTTTTTGAGTTTGCTGGTGGGTATCACCGGTTGCAGCTCTATTACTGTCGATGAAATGCGACTGGCATCGACCGATATCGATTTAACTTCCGAAACTGTCGTCGTTTTGGGCCGTCAGCATTCACCAGCCTATGAAGCCGAGGGTGACCTGGTGACCTGTGTAGCATCGGAGCTTCGATCCGGCTCACAGGGATTACAGGTAGTACCTGACAAGGAGTTTGTCGATGCCCTGTATCCCTGGTTTGAGCCGAGAACAGCCCCGTTGAGCCTAGATCGTTTGAAAAACCTGCTGGATCAACAAATACTGCAGCAGGCGATTGAACAATTTTCGATCAGATATATTATCTGGATCGAAGGGGCGACCGAGACTACCGACAGCAGCGGTGGTATGAGCTGTACTATCTCCCCCGCCGGTGGTGGTTGCCTGGGAATGGGTATGTGGGAAGATGAAAGCACCTATGAGGCCAGTATTTGGGATTTCCGCGAATTACAGGAAGCTGGTCGTATTAGTGTCGACAGCCGTGGTACCTCCTATATGCCGGCAGTTATTATCCCTATCCCCTTTCTGGCGAAAGTGCAGACCAACTCATGCCGGGGTTTGGGCCAACAAATCCAGTCATTTATCATCGGAGGATAGGATATGAAGGCCCTCTCCTTTCAAAACGCTTTCCTGATTTGTCTGCTTTCCTTTGGTTGTTTTGGCTCTGTTGCTCAGGCCGATGAAGCCGCGGTCGGTAAAAAGCTGCATGAAGAACTATTACTCTCCGAGCGCTTTTACCACGATGAGGAGTTGAATGCTTATGTCGACCGCATTGGGCAAAAACTTGCCGCCAACAGCGACTGGCCGGAATTGGAATACCATTTTTTTATCATTGATAGTGGCGATATAAACGCCTTTGCCCTGCCTGGGGGCTATATCTATGTCAATCGCGGCCTGCTCAACTACCTAACCTCTGAGGCACAATTGGCTGGTGTTCTGGCACACGAGATAGCGCATGTAACCCGCCATCATCACGACCGCCGTGACAGCACCAATACCATGGGTAATATAGCCTCCTTTATGGCCACCCTGTTGACCATGAATTCCAATGTGGGTGAAGCTGTGAGCATCTGGAATGCTGCGAGAGTCAGTGGTTTTGGTCGCGAAATGGAGTTGGAAGCCGATGAGTACGGGGCCGCCTACCTGTACAAAAGCGGATACGATCCACAAGCCATGATAGAGGTGCTTGGTATTCTCAAGGATCATGAGACCTTTCTTAATCGAGAGGCTCGCAATGCTGGTGGGCAGTCCAGCTATCATGGTGTTTTTGCCAGTCATCCGCGCAGCGATACCCGACTCAAGGAAGTTGTAGCCCAAGCCGGTATGCTGCCTCCCGGAGAAGCTTATCAGGGTCGTGATGAGTACCGACAAGCTGTAGATGGCATTCTTTTTGGAGAAAGTGCAAACAGCAATGCTCCTCCGGGCAAGGCCCGCTACGTACATAAAGGCTTGGCGATAACCTTTGTTTACCCCGATGACTGGCAACGAACAACTCAAGGTTCAACTATCCATATTAGCTCGCGCGATGGCCATATTGCGCTTAGTCTGGAAGTTGCCAAAATTAGCGATATAGAAGCCAGTGCCGAAGCTCTGCTGCTGGCCTACCGCAATGCGCAGACATTGCACGATGCAAAAGCCCTGAATGAAAACATGGATAAAAAAGAAGCTGTTACCGGATTTCTTGAAACTGATTCAGGGCGGCAGCGACAGGCAGCTATCAAACTTGGTAGTAATATTTATTACTTCTCTGCTCTCTTACCAGAACAACCCGGCGAAGATACCGATGCTTTGCATCTGGAAATCATGTCCAGCTTTCGCCGTGCCGCCAACTCCGATTTGCCACCGGATCGCGAATATCATATCTACTACAAAAGATTGGAGCCCGGCGAAACTTTTCTCGACCTGTCCAGAAACTCTGTTCTGGGGCAGCATGCAGAATCCCTGTTGCGTTTGATAAACGGTTATTATCCATCAGGTACACCACAACCGGGAACATGGATGAAGCTGGTCAGATAGTTTTTAAACTCGAAACAAGTCAAGGATGACGAATTATGAAAAATACCGAACCAGGCAATTTTGCATCGCTGCCCGGAGATTTCTTCTCTGATTTTAGTATTGCCCCCAAGCGTCTTTTTAAAGCTATTGCTGAGGGTAATATCCATTGTTATTGCCTGCTACATCATCAGGGAAATGGCTCTTACGAGCAGGATTTCCGCATCCTCTATGCCAATGCAAAGCTTTTGCGACTGCTTCGACTCCCGGAGGAATCGGTTGTCGGAAATTACCTAAGCCAGATATACCCATTTTCGGAAAACTGGATCCAGTGTCACAGATATTTCCAGGTTTTGGCTGATGGAAAGGCAGTGCTTGAAGAGTTTCCTCTGGAGATATTCGGCCAAACCCGGTGGTATCGGCACGAGATAGTCCCCCTCTCTGATCATTTGTTGTCTATTACTGCTGAGGATATAAGCGAGAGAAAAAGCCTGGAAAAAGAGCTGGTTCGGCGGGCTTATTATGATGAGTTAACCGGCCTGAAAAATCGGGCCGCGCTCGTACAGTATCTTGAGTCCCGAGACGAGAAAGACTGTCGAATAACTCTCGTGTTAGTTGATATAGAAAATTTTCGAGGCATAAATCAATGTTTCGGGATAGCTGCCGCAGATCACTTGTTGGTTCGACTGAGTGAAGCATTGCAAAGTCTGGAATGGGGGACTTGTTATCGGGTTTTTGCCGATACCTTTGCTATTGTGTTGAATAACAAGGCAAGTCAGGCAGATATTTCTGAATTACGTGTCGAGAAATATTTAAAAAAACTGCAGGTTATGTTCGATAGTGGAGGCACACTTAAGGCGGGCTTTTCCATCGCCGATTCTGTGGATAAAACAAAGCTTAACCATTTAATGGCTGAAGCGGAGATAGCGCTGGGGGAAGCGTGCTGTCGTTCTGGAAAGCCTGTTGTAGCCTACTCCGGAACGGTAATGC
This sequence comes from Pseudomonadales bacterium, assembly GCA_041595415.1. Lineage (GTDB taxonomy): Bacteria > Pseudomonadota > Gammaproteobacteria > Pseudomonadales > GM7GCV1 > JABJGI01. The sequence continues at coordinate 3,406 of JBFHKI010000214.1, forward strand.
ATGCTCATAAAAACCGTTTGGCTATAGGCGAGTATTTGCCGACCGCTATAGCCGAGAAAGAGTTTTTTGCCAATTTCCAGCCGCAATACGATCTGGGTACGGGGCAGGTTGTTGGTTTTGAAGCACTTTGTCGCTGGAACCATCATCAATTGGGTTTTGTTTCGCCAGAAATGTTCATCGGTATTGCCGAGCAGATGAACTTGCTCGAAAGCCTGGATCTCCAGTTACTGGCAGCGGTAGTAGAATTTTTCCGTGAGTTTCCGGATCCGGTTAAATCGGCTTGTCTTTCGATAAATGCTTCCCCTCTGAATATCCAGAATAGCCGCTATGTCGACAAACTGATTAACTGCTCAAAGAAGCTACCAACATGGTGTTCTCTGGAGATCGAGATTACCGAGAATGCCTGGGTGTCAGATGATCAGGCCCTCAGGCAATCCATGATACGGCTTCAGGCAGAGGATATTGGTGTCGCTCTGGATGATTTTGGCTCCGGTTATTCCAACCTCAGTTATCTTTCAAGCTTCCCCTTTGAAAAGCTCAAGCTGGACCGTTGTCTGATCAGGGATCTGGAATCTAATGCCCGCAATGCCCATTTGGTGACGGCAGCTATCACTCTGGCGCACAGATTGGGGCTCAAAGTTGTGGCCGAGGGTGTTGAAGAGGAGTTTCAGCGTCTTTGGCTACTGAACGCCGGATGTGATATTGCTCAAGGCTTCCTGTTGAGTAAAC